>JAJBBH010000074.1 GCA_020532185.1 Candidatus Cloacimonadota bacterium
TCGACAAACCTATAGTCAACTGCCTCACCATTTTTATCATAAACCAGCTCATGTATTGCAAAAGCTGACATCATATTACTAAATAATTGTTTATAATTATAATCAGACTCTTTCAATTGTCTTTCTTTTTTAATAGAATCAAACAACTTGAATGCCATCTTTATCGAAGCTATCAGAACTGTCTCGCCAGAATCTTTCACAATATAGCCAAATGAGGTAATATCTTCAGTCTTTTTAACTATTTCTGGTTCAGTATGGGATGACAAAAACACAAGTGGAACATCATGTCTTTCAAGAATTATTTTTGCAGCATCAGTTCCCTCCATGCCAATACCCAAATCTATATCCATCAACACCATATCAAAATATGGGTCTGAATCTATGAGCTCTATTGCTTTTTCTCCAGAATTTACGTGAACAACATCAAAGTTATTAATAGTAAGTGTGCGCATTCCCATCATTGCAACGAAAGAATCATCTTCAACTAATAATATCCTTTTTTTGCTATCAGACTTCAATTTTCTTTCCTATAGAAGGTTTTTTAAAACTTGTAATATCTCTTTAAATGCTTGTGCTCTATGACTTATGTTATTTTTTACTTGATCAGATAATTCTGCAAATGTTTGATTATAGCCATCTGGTTGGAATATTGGGTCATAACCAAAACCTGCACTGCCATGTTCCTCATCAATTATCTGACCATAAATAACGCCTCTACAACTAATAATCTCATCTTTATCGGGAAAAGCAAGGCTTACAACAGTTTCAAATCGTGCTTGCCTATTAGTCTTCCCTTTCATATTATAAAGCATTTTTTTAACATTATCTGTGTAACTACAGCCTTCTCCCGCATAACGAGCGGCATGTACGCCTGGCTCATCATTTAATGCAGTAACAAAAAGCCCAGTATCATCGGCAATAGCTGGTAATTGTGCAAATAATGCGGTTTCTTTCGCTTTTTTTGCAGAATTACCTTCAATAGAATCTTGATCTTCATCGATATCGGGCATACCAACTATTTCTGCAGAGCATAAAAGCTCCAAATCCAAATTACTTAGAATAGCTTTAATCTCTTTAAATTTATCTCGATTTTTAGTTGCAATAACAAGTTTCATAGATATTATTTAAGATAGCCTTTTAAAAATCTCTTTTACTGAATTTATGACAGGATTATCAAGTTTATCTTGTATTTTACTATTAATTGAACGTATGAGCTCGATAAGATTCCTGCTACCACTCCAATTATCAGTTAAAACTTTTTCATCTGTATCAGCTAAAATTTGGTCAAGTGCAAGTGCAACTAATACTAAATCATCAATATATCCCACAAAAGGAATAAAGTCTGGTAAGATATCAATTGGCAGGATTAAGTAGCCGATTACTGAGCCAAGAAATACTTTTTTAGATGCTGGAATACGCTTATCCAAAAATAATCTGGTAAGTAAAATAAAAAAGTCGGGCAAAAGAAAAAGAAAATCAGACAGTTGTAACTTAGATGGGTCTTTTGACTGAGGCAATTTATTGCCCAGCTTTTTTCTTAGCTTTTCATAAAAGGCTAATTTTTGAGGCTCATCAAAGATTATTTTTTCATTAATCTTATTCAACATTTCCTCATCAAGCTCTTCAGCTTCATAATGCTTCTTTAAAACATCTTCATCTTTCATTCTATACCCCCTTTTTATTTACTTTTACCAACTTAAACTAATTAAGTAGCCTCTATATTAATATAACGTTTTTTTTAATAGTGTCAATAAATTTTTACAAGCCTCCATAAATATCTTTTGTTTTATTTAGTTTATCACTCACTTCTATCTCTTTTTCTCGCTCTTTTTCAACAACTTCTAACTTAGCATTTTTAACAAAATTCTCATTAGCAAGCTTTTTTTGTATGACGGAAAGCTCTGATTCAAGCTTGGATATTTGCTTTGATAGCCTATCCTTTTCTGATTGTATATCAATCAAACCTTCAAGAGCTAAGAAAATCTGAACATTTTGAGCGACTGCTGCCAATGATGATTTTGGCTTGTCTACTTCGATATCAATAATAGAATTTTTGACTTTTGCCAGCTTTTTCAAATAGCTCTGATATGCATTAAATAAATCAACTTGCTCTTTGTCAACACATTTGATAGTAAGCTCAACTTCTAATCCAGGAGATAAATTTACCTGCTTTCTCAGGTTTCTTATCGCACTAATAGATTCCATTATCAGTGCCATATCACTCATTATATTATCATCAATTAAAGCATCGTCACAAATTGGATATTGGGCAATTATCAAAGCATCTTCATCCATTGGGTAATATTCTTTTATTATCTGCCATATTTCTTCAGTGATAAAAGGCATGATTGGATGCAATAACCTCATTGCCTGCTGAAATACTTCAAGTAATACCCATTTAGTTGTTAAATGTACACTTATATCAGTTTCTGTATAAAACTTTTCTTTTGCTATTTCAAGATACCACGAACAAAAATCATCCCAAATAAATTGCATTAAGATCTGTGCAGAATCATTAAACCTGAGATTCTCATAATCTTCTCGGCTTTGCTTAATGGTTTGATGCATGCGGCTCAATATCCATTTATCTGCAAGGTCAAGTTGCAACTCATCTTTATTTGGCAAACCATCGATTTTCTCAATATTCATTATCATAAAGCGAAATGCGTTCCAAATCTTATTGCAAAAGTTACGACCAGTCTCAAGAATAGCATCTGAATAATATGAATCTTGCCCTTTTGGTGTATTAAAAATCATACTAAAACGCAATGCATCTGCTCCAAACTCTTCGATTATATCTATTGGGTCTGGCGAATTACCCAGCGATTTACTCATCTTTCTGCCTTTTTCATCACGAACTATTCCATGCAATAATACTGTATCAAAAGGAATCTTATCTTTAAATTCTAAAGTTGCCATAATCATTCTTGCAACCCACAAGTAGATAATCTCTGGTGCTGTTATCAAAAGCTTTGTTGGTAAAAAATACTGCAAATCTTCCGTCTCATTGGGCCAACCCATCGTTGAAAAGGGCCACAGCCATGATGAAAACCATGTATCAAGCACATCTTCATCTTGTTTGAATTGAGTATGTCCGCATTTCTCGCATTTACTTGGCATTTTGGAGCTTACCACCATCTCATTGCACTGTGTACAATAATAAGCTGGTATTCTGTGACCCCACCAAATTTGTCTTGAGATACACCAATCACGAATATTATTCATCCAATGCATATAAACTTTAGTCCAACGTTCTGGTTGAAAGCTAATCTCTTTATTTTCAACTACTTCAATAGCACGTTTTGCCAAAGGCTTCATGCGTACAAACCATTGGTCAGACAAATAAGGCTCTACAACAGTATCACAACGATAGCAATGCCCCACTGCATTTTCATGATTTTCTATTTTATCTAAAAGATTCTGTGATTCAAGCATTTCAATTACTTTTTTACGACAAGCATATCTATCCAAGCCTACAAAATCTTTGCCAGCATTTTCATTCATTACTGCTTCTTCATCCATCACTATCAGCTGCTCAAGATTATGCCTCAAGCCTACTTCAAAATCGTTAGGGTCATGAGCAGGAGTAATCTTTACGCACCCACTGCCAAAGTCTTTATCTACATAATCATCTGCAATGATTGGAATTGTTCTATTTGTCAAAGGCAAAATAAGCTTCTTACCAATTATGCTTTTATACCTTTCGTCTTGAGGGTTGACGGCTACTGCGACGTCGCCGAGCATAGTTTCAGGTCTTGTTGTAGCAATTATTAAAAAGCCTTTTCCATCTTCATAGGGGTATTTTATATGCCACATTTTGCCTTGTGCATCTTCATGTTCAACCTCGTCATTTGCAAGTGCTGTTATACAACGTGGACACCAATTTATTATATACTTACCCTTATAAATTAAATCCTTTTGATATAAATGAATAAAAACATCTTGAACTGCTTTTGACAAGCCTTCATCCATCGTAAATCTCTCACGCGACCAATCGCATGAAGCACCCAACTGTTTCAGCTGCTCAATAATATGTCCACCTTTTTCTTCTTTCCATTTCCAAATAAGTCTTACAAGCTCGTCTCTACCAATATCATGTCTGTTTTTTCCTTCTTTTGCCAAATCTTTTTCTACCATGTTTTGTGTTGCAATGCCTGCATGGTCTGTACCTGGTATCCACAAAGTTGGCTCTTGATTCATCCGGTGATAACGTACTGCAACATCTTGTAATGTATTATTTAAGACATGCCCCATATGCAAAATACCTGTAACATTTGGAGGCGGTATTAGAACAGTAAAAGGCTTTTTATTTTTATCAATTCTTGGCTTAAAATATCCATTATTTTGCCAAAATTCATACCATTTCTTTTCAATCTCTTTTGCTGAATAATGCTTATTCAATTCCATATATCCCTCATTTAATATAATTTATTTTCCTCAAAAAATGCTGATGTGACCAAAAACAGATATCAGGTAATTCTTCTTGATTATAAAAAACTGCTTCTAAAGCATCATCACCTGCTTGCAAAATACCGCCTACTTCTTTCATTAAAAACCCAAAAGATAAAGTTCTGAGATAAATAGGAGAATAACCAGTATAAAAATCTATAAATGACACTATCTCGCCTACTAAACCTGTTTCCTCCTCAAGCTCTGCTACAGCACATTCTTCAGGGCTTTGCCAAAGCTCTATATAACCGCTTGGCAAAGCCCATTCGCCTGCATGTGGTGCAAGCTTTCTTTTAACTAATAAAAGCTCATTTTTATTATTTATCACCACACATGCAGATGCTGGTATGGGGTTTTTATAATAAATCCAACCACAATTCGGGCAATGCGGTCTCTCCTTGTGTTCGCGATCTTCTTTTAAAATAAGCCTTGTGCCGCACCTAATACAGTTATTTACTTCATCATACATTTGTTTAAAATCATCCATATTTTTAACAATTTTATTATTAAGCTTTAATGTCAAGCATTTTTTACATATTAGCTGTATACTCGTCTATTTGAGCGAACTATCCATATATTATGAATAATCTGTTAATATAAAAAATCTGACAATAAATAGATTATCTAACAAAATTATACTTCAAAACATATGCAGCTTACTTTATGCAATCGATAACTTTCAATCAATACAATGATTGTCAAATGTGCAGCCATGCCTCCTCAATACAGTAAACCGTGCCTTTATTATGAAGCTTTATTACCTCTTGTTATTCTCAGACCACTAAAACCTGATATTACTGCGATATAATAACCAATATTGTACAAAAGCCCATTATTATGCACTTCATAAATACTTAAATGTGGCTTAAAAATACTGATAATCAATGATATCGGTGCTATTAATCCATGCCAAAAGCCCCCAAAAAAACCAGCAATATTGTCTTCATTGTTTTTACCATCTCCTGGCACACAAGCACAAAGTAGTAACAAAATCACTATTAAGAGTAATATTTTAGCTTTACTCATTTTGCCTCCTCAGCTATTTCTCGATTATTTTCTAATCTATAGTTTTTCAAATAACTTTTTAATCTGTTTAAAACCGCCTTTTACTTATCAATAGCTTTGTTATTTGATTATAGCCTTTTGCAAAAAATACTTTAATCAAGTGAAGTCCTAACTAATCTCAAGCCAATATTAAATACAGTCTTTTCTGCTTTATTATAATAGCGATTTGCCAATGTACAATATTCTTTTATGCTGCTCCAGCTACCACCGCGAAACACTCTATTATCGCCTGCTTCTGGTCCTTTATAATCAACTCTTTCTTCGTTAGTGTATTGACTATATCTATCCCAGCACCATTCATATACATTGCCGCTCATATCATATAAACCAAGCTCATTAGGGATTTTGGAGCCAACAGGATGAGATGAAAAATTTGAATTATCAATATACCACGCCACTTCTTCAATATCGTCTGAACCAGCGTATTTAAAGTTTTTTGCTTCTCTTCCACCTCTCATTGCAAATTCCCATTCACTTTCGGTTGGTAATCTATATCCATTCTTTGTAAAATCGCACTTTACTTCGTGCTCATTAATTTCATAACAGCACTCAAGACTCTCTTTTTCACTGCGCTTATTGCAATAATTCACTGCATCATACCATGAAATATTCTCAACTGGACAAAAATCACCATCTATCTCTGATGGTGTTGTAAACATTATTTCAAACCACTCTCTTTGAGTTACAGCATATTTATTGATATAAAATGATGACACTGTGGCTGGATGTGCTGGTTTTTCAGTCTCTAAGCCTACATCAGAACCCATTGTAAAGCTGCCGCCTTCAACATAAACCATAGCATCTTTTAATTTCTCTTTCATTTTTTCAATATCAATCATATATCCTCCATCATGTTTTTTATCAATATTTATAAAATGACGAGTTTTTGTCAATAAATAAATACATATTTCATCAAAATTAATCGCAAGCCCCAAAAACCCTGTAATTTATTATGAAAATCTTGTGATACTTTGCACTGTACACAAAAAATATAATAAATTGATTAAACATATTTTTTAATAAAACAGTGTTTTGAATAGCTATTTTAGCATTGCTCTTTTGTGCAAAAAATAGCTTTTCTTTCAACAATATAGATTTAAATCTCCTAATTTACAGATACTTGTAAAAAAATGCGGCATTGCCTTTACTGAACAAATGAACTTAGTTAAATAAACTTTATACAGCCCTATCAAATAAAATAAAGCTCTTTTAAATTGGGCTGTGCTCAGATAATTTGCTGCATTCACAAAAAATAATACTTCTTCTATCCATTTACTTAACTCGTATTAATTGTCAACTTCAAATATCAACAGCTCGTATATTCAAAATCTATTAGCATCCCGTTACCATCCCGTTACCATCCCGTTGCTACCCCGTAGATATAAGGGGTTTTAAAGGGGTTTCTAACGAGTACATTATGAGATGTGTAAAATGTTTATAAAGGATAACAGAAATGAATAATGTTTTGCCAACAAAGTATTTTTTATACTTTAATACAGTTTATTAGAAAGATTCTGCTTTTTTTCAGCAATAAAAACAAGTTGTTTTAATCTTAATCTCCCCAGCCTCTTTGTTTGTTCCATTCGGGTTTTAGCTCTCTAATCCATTGAGCCTCGACTTCTCTGCATTTCTCTCCTGAGCCTAAAACTACCCAACTAACTAAAATTCTATCGCGGTTTTCATAAATCTTTTTTGCTGATGGATAATGAGCTGTCGTACCATTATAATATTGTACAAATCTTTTTCTTAACCCATCTTCCGCTTTTCCAACATATTTTAAGCCATTATAATAGATTTTGTAGCAGCCCATACTGTTTGGTGCAATTGTTTTTGCTTCTTCCAATTTTGTTGTTCCTATGCCTGCTGATTTTGCAATGCCTATAAGGCTATTTAAAAAGCCCATTTTTATCTCCATTACTATCTTATTATCTAAATATCGAGATAAAATTGATGAACTTTAGCTATATATAAGTAAATATAAAAGAAATAATTTAAATATTTTTAAAAGAGGAAGAAATAGATTAGAAATAAGCAAATGATTAAGAAGCCACTGCAGGAGCATCATTGGATACATTTAAAAATAGTTGAGAAATTGACCATCTGATAAAATAAAAATCAAACTCATAATATTATTTGACAAAAGATATAAATTGTTTAAATTGTCAATCAGAAGTGGAGAGAGAGCTTAGCCCTCATTTGATCGAAGCGGAAACGAGTAAATGGCTAAGGTTTACTTAGATTTGTGAGAGAGGCTGCAAAGCCTCTCTTTTTTTATGCTTTTATCATAAATCCCTTTCTTTGTCTGTTTATGTAGCTATCCCTTGCAGTAAATATGTTGAAGTACTCTAAGGAGCCATTAACAAAGTCAGCCATAACTATAACATTGTTAGAATACTTTTTAAGATAATATGCTCTTCCCTCTTTGCTGTATGATTTGGCGTTATTTATCAGAGTGAAAGAAATAAATAAGAAATAAGCAAGTGATGAAATTCATCTAAAAAGAGCCTTTTTGGCAATAATTGTTGAGAAATTTCATAATCTGTATTTTTCTCAAAAAGTTGGCAATAATTGTTGAGAAATTGAGCATCTGATAAAATATAAATGAAGCTATATGTAAACATAAAACATCACTGCGAAGCAGTTTTATCTTTCATACTCCCGAGTGAAAGATATCTACTATGGGAAAAAAGTATAAACAGTGGTTGTCAACTAATGGTTGACTACCACTAAAAGATGGCAGTTCAAAAAGCAAACAGGCACCTGCGGGTGCCTTTTTTTATGATTTTAAAAATATAAGTTGACAAAAGATATGAATTGTTTAAATTGTTAATCAGAAGTGGAGAGAGAGCTTAGCCCTCATTTGATCGAAGCGGAAACGAGTAAATGGCTAAGGTTTACTTTGATGTAATAGAGAGGCTGCAAAGCCTCTCTTTTTTTTATGCTTTTATCATAAATCCCTTTCTTTGTCTGTTTATTTAGCTATCTCTTGCAGTAAATATGTTGAAGTACTCTTAATGTCGGAAGAAATTGTTGAGAAATTTCTCAACAATTATTGCCAGATTTTTTGAAAATATACAGTTTTTGGTGTTTTTTGTGCCAAATTTCTCAACAATTATTGCCAGATTTTTTGAAAATATACAGTTTTTGGTGTTTGCAATCCCCATAAGGCTATCAAAAAAGCCCATTTTTACCTCCTTTACTATCTTATTATCTGAATATAGAGATGAAATTGATGAACTTTAGCTATATGTAAGCAAATACAAAAAAATTATTTTAAATATTTTATATATGTATAAAGCTGATTGACAAAGGGTTTAAGCGATTTCTAAAAAAATACTTTTAAAAAAGTGAAAAAATAACTTGACGAAAAATCATATTTTGTCAATATATCTCATGTTTGAGCATAAAAAGTCAAATTATATCAAAGAGTGGTAGGCAAAACAGCCAGAATCAAGCAAAAAAGAAAGGTAAGATGAATGTCAGGAGATTTTTTAGGAACATTTGAAAACTCTGTAAACAAGCAGAGAATTACAATACCTGCACCGTTTAAAGCAAAATTCTCATCTGAAGCTGGGCAAACTGTGATAATCACAGCAGGTCCTAACTATTCTATTGCTGTTTTTCCACTTGATAATTGGAATGAACTGAATGCCAAAGCAGATAGTGGCGATGAAAAAGTAAAGAAGTTAATTTATAATCTCAAAGACTTTGCAACACCAGAGCAAACCCTTGAGGGCCCAGGCCGAGTGAGAATTAGTGATGAGCTGCTTGAAATAGCAGATATTACAGACTCTGTGATAATCAAAGGCGAGGGCTCATATATCTCTTTATGGAATCCAGATAAATTTAAAAAATTAAGACAGCAAAAACTTGAAGCTCACCAAGCAGAGTTTAATTCATTGGATTATCAGCTATGACATACCATATACCTGTATTAGTTGATGAAGTTTTGGAGTTTATGAACCTCAAAGAAAATGGGTTGTATGTCGATGCAACCTTAGGAGGAGGCGGGCACAGCTTTGCAATGCTATCAAAACAAGAGAATATCAGAATTATTGGGTTTGACCAAGACCAAGATGCTATCAACTATGCACAGCAACGTTTAAATAAGTATCACGACCAGGTGAAAATTATAAAAGATAATTTCAAAAATATGAGAACACGGCTTGCACTTGAAAAGATTGGGTATATCGACGGAGCTCTATTTGATATTGGAGTTTCAAACTATCAAATTTCTAATCCAGAAAAAGGTTTTACTTTTATGGCAGATGCATATCTCGATATGAGAATGGATAAAGATAATCCATTGAATGCAGAAACAGTTATCAATGAATATTCTGAAGACCAGCTTAGAGATATATTTTACCAATATGGCGAAGAGAAATGCTCTGCTCATATTGCAAAATCCATTGTGCATCATAGACAAAATGAGAGAATTGAAAGAACAAGCCAATTAAGCACCATAATTGAGAATAGTTTAATGTATTTACAACGCAAACACAAGGTTGATTCAAATTTTATTAAAACTAAAGCACGCATATTTCAAGCTTTAAGAATCGAAGTCAACGATGAGTTAAGAATATTAGAACAGTCTTTGCTCGATGCTATTTATACTTTAAAAATTGGTGGACGTCTGCTTGTTATTTCTTGGCATAGTTTAGAAGACAGAATAGTAAAAAACCTTTTTCAAAAAGAATCAACAGATTGTATTTGTGACAAGAACTTGCCCATGTGTATTTGTGAACATAAAGCTATGGTCAAGATTGTTAATCGGAAAGCAATTGTTCCACAAGAAGCTGAAATTCGTGATAATTCTAATGCACGTAGTGCAAAACTGAGAGTTGTTGAAAAAATTGGGAGGATATAATGAGGTATATTATCACACTTGTAACGGTTTTTCTTCTACACTTTTTTGTTATAAATTTTAATCAGCATAGCATAACTAAGAATATAAGAAAAACTAAAGAGCTAAATACTGAGCTTGCAGTAGCAAAGAATTGTAATTCAGAGCTTATTTCAATAAGAAATCAATTATGTCTAAAAGAACGTATCTGCAACTATGCAACAGACAAGTTAGGGATGGTCGACTCGGTGTCGAATAATTCAGAGCAAAAGGGCGACATTATTCTTGTTTATGAGCAGCAAAAAAAAGATACAGTATTATTTAGTTTATTGGATTTCTTTACACCTGACGCACAAGCCTTAAATAGCTACCGTGAATAGTCGTTTAAATGTTTTAAAGACATGTATAATCGTATTAGCCTTAACTTGGGCTATATACTTATTTATTGTGCAAATTATCGATGTATTCAATCTTTCTTATCGAAGGCAAATACGTTACAATCCATCAAAAGAAATTATCATACCTATGAGAGGCAATATTTATGACCGCAATGGAGAAATGCTCGCCAGTACAATTAAATATTATCAAATAGATATTGATAAAAAAGCCGTTCATAACTATTGTCAAAAAAATAACAAAAGCCTCAATGAAGTGTATGATTTCATCGCTACTACAATAAGTAATAACTCAAATCATAGCAAAAACTCAATCTTAAATAAGCTGAATAAAAAAGCAGATAATATTATGTTGTCAAACTCAATTAAAGAGTCAGAACTGATGAATATATCAAAAGAATTTACTGCTGCAAATTTAAATGCAATTACTCCATCTTTCAACTCTATGAAAAGAGTATATGCAAAAGGTAATCTTGGTGCAAGGCTTCTCGGTATGGTAAAAGATATTAAAGATGATAGCAATGCAAAAAACAGATCTGTATATCGAATGGAAGGCTTTTGTGGGATAGAATCATCGTTTAATCAGTATCTAAACGGTGAATATGGCTGGAAAGAAACCCTATTAGATGCTAATAATTCCATAATTAGCTATCCAAATTTGCAAGAGAAGCAGCCAAAAAATAGTAATTCTGTCTATCTGACTTTGGACTCAGAAATACAACAGATTGTTGAAGACAATTTATGGAGCGGAATAAAAAAATATAAGGCTCAAAATGCTATGGCTGTGGTGATGAATCCTCAAACTGGTGAAATCTTGGCTATGGCAGGACTATCCAGAAAAGATGGCAGTACAAATGAGTCTCTCATACGCTCGAGTTCAAACCTTGCTGTGAGCCATAGATTTGAGCCTGGTTCTACTATAAAGCCATTTGTGTCTTTGCTCGCATTAGATAAAAAGCTTTTTAAAAGCAATGATTATATCGATTGCTCTATCTATAATTTGGGTAATAGAATTATTCGTGATAGTCATGAAATGAAAAGACTTACATTTGAAGATGTAATTGTCAAATCAAGTAATGTGGGTATTGCAAAAGTTGCTGAAAAAATTGGACCTGTTGACTTGTATAACCACTATATAACGCTCGGCTTTGGCAATAAAACTGGTGCTAATATATATGGTGAAACTGCAGGCAACCTGAAAAAATATACCTCATGGAGCGGATTTACTCTTCACTCACTATCCTTTGGTCAAGAAATAACTGTTAATACTCTGCAATTAACCAATGCATTTTGTACATTAGCAAATGGCGGAAGAGTGTTGAGACCATATATTTTAAAAGAAGTTCGTGATTCAAACAATAAAATAGTTACGAAAACTGATGTCAAAACCATAAGAACTATTTCTAAACCTGAAAACATTAAAACAGTTCAAGGCTACCTAAAAAATGTGGTTCAACGCGGTACAGGAACACCCACACATTTGGATTATATTACAATTGCTGGGAAAACAGGTACTGCCGAAAAAATTGAAGCAGGAAGCACATCTTATGGAAAATATACTTACACTTCTGTATTTACAGGCTATTTCCCAACAGAAGACCCACAATATGTTTTAACTGTGGTATTTGACGAGCCAGACTATGCTTATCATTATGCAACAATGTCTGCTGTTCCTACTTTCAAAAATATAACTGAACAAATAATCGCTTTACCGACCTGCAAAGTCATACCTAATCTAAAAAAAGAACAACAAATAATGGTTAAAATGCCTGATATAATGGGTTTAAATAAGAAAGAAGCTCAAAAAACTCTTACAAAAAATAATATCAAATTCCAATGTATTGATGATAAATCTAACGACATAGTGATAAATCAATTTCCTAAGCCAGGAGTAGCTTTCAACCCTGTCAATGAGTGCATAGTCGTTTTTGGCAATAATGAAGATATCAATAACACAATTCATGATAATAGTAGAATGCCAAATCTTGTTGGAATGTCCATTAGAAAAGCTATTTCTATCGCAAAGAATCTAAAAATAGAACTGGAAATAACAGGCAGTGGCGTAATTGTTGCACAATCAATTCAAACTGGAGAGAAATTAAGCTATTTACAAAAATGCAGAGTGAGAGCTGAATGAAATCATTAATTGAATATATAAATCAACTAAAAGAATATGAGCTATTTTGCGATTTGACAAACAATTGCAAACAAACCCTTGATTATAATCAACTGAGCCAAACGGAGATTACAGGCATTACAGCAAATACAAAATCAATATTTGCTGACAATATTTTCGTATGTATCAAAGGCTTTACTGTCGATGGTCATGATTTGGCTAATGAGGCAATACACAAAGGGGCTATTGCAATAGTTGTGGAGCATGAATTAGACTTGGATAATGTGTATCAAATCATTGTAAAAAACTCTCGCAAAGCTCTATCAATCTTAACTAAATATTATTACGACAATCCAGCTGACTCTTTTAAACTGATTGGCATCACTGGCACTAATGGAAAAACAACAAGTGCATGGTTAGTTATGCAAATATTAATTGGCAAAGGCTTTAAAGTTGGAATGATAGGCACATTAGGGTATTATATAAATGGCAAAAAATATGAGTCAGAAAGAACAACACCTGATATTATTGAGCTAAATCAAATCTTCGTGCAAATGCGTGAAGAAAAAGTCGATTATGTAGTGATGGAAGTATCATCACATGCAATAACATTAAATCGAGTATATGGCTTAAAATTCCATATAACTGCGTTCACTAATTTAACTCAAGACCATTTAGACTTCCATAAAGATATGGATGATTATGCCACAACAAAATTAAAGCTTTTTACCGAAATGCAGGATAATCAAGGCTTTAGTGTTATTAATATTGACGATGAATTTGGACAAATCATCGCTGAACAATGCCCTGTTACAAAGAAATTAATAAGTTTGGATAGCTCTAAGCTTAAAAAGTTTGACCAGCTTTATTTTGCAGATGATATAAATTTTAATATACAAAAAACAAGTTTTAATCTATATAACTCAAAATCGGCTAAGACACGATTTGAAACAAGTTTAGTCGGTGAATTTAATGTTTTAAACTGCATTACTGCTATTGCAATAACTGATGAAATTCCTGATAATAACAATAAATCTATGAAAGAAATAGTAGCTCAATTGACATCTGCTAAAGGAAGGCTTGAACAAGTTCCAAACGACCTTTCTATCGGTATTTTCATTGATTATGCACATACCCCCGATGCAGTTAAGAACGTGCTTAAAACCCTATCATTTGGTGCTCACAACAGGATAATTACACTCATTGGAGCAGGCGGCAATAGAGATAAATCAAAACGCCCTCTTATGAGTAAAACGGCTCTGCAATATTCTGATTTGGTGATACTTTGTGACGATAATCCAAGAGATGAAATTCCTGCTAATATAATAAACGATATGCTGACTGGTATTGAAAAAGATACTAAGTTACTGATTATCAGAGACAGAAAAGTGGCTATCACGGCTGCATTATTGTTGGCAAAGGAAAATGATATTATTCTAATTGCTGGTAAAGGGCATGAAACATATCAAGAAATCAATGGACATAAGCATCCATTTAATGAATACAGTATTGTTAATACTGCTTTGTCTACTATTGTTCAGGAAAAAGCAAAGAACGACAAACTGGTTACAAACCTTGACATTATGAACCTATCCCTATGCTTTAATCATAGATTCAACAAAGATAGTCTTGTTAAATTTAATTATTTCAATCAAGTAATTACCGATTCAAGGCAGGCTCAAGAGCATTCTCTGTTTATCGCTATCAAAGGTGATAACTTTGATGGTGGAGATTATTGCGAGCAAGTCTTACAAAAAGAGAATACATTTTGTATTGTTAATAATGATTATCACGATTTAAACCATTTGCTTAATAAGTATGACGATCGCATCATTGTCGTTGATGATACAATCAAAGCTTATGGCTTTTTGGCAAAGAAATATCTCGCACTATTTGCTGTTAAGAAAATTGCATTGACAGGCAGCACAGGAAAAACAACCACTAAAGCATATCTATCCAATATTTTGTCTCAAAAATACCATATATTAACGAACTTTGCCAATGAAAACAACTTAATAGGAGTACCCAAAACAATCTTCAATCTCAGAGCATATCATGATATTGCACTTTTAGAATTAGGTACTAATCAGTTTGGAGAAATAAAACAACTCGCAGAAATAATAGAACCTGACATAGGCTTAATCATAAATATCGGACCTGCACATCTGGAAAAGTTAAAAAATGAAGATGGAGTATTTCAAGAGAAATCTGAACTGTTTAACTATACAAAAGACACAATCATTTACCCCTGTAATGACAAGAAATTTGACATTTTCAAAAGCTTTGGCATAAAATCATTCTGTGTAGGAATGGAAGACAATGCACATTATAAGCTTGAAATCCAAAATATATCCAATAATAAAATCAGTTTTTCTGTCAATAATGAACCATACCTTTTAAATGAAAACATTCTCTTTAAAGTTCAAAACGCCACATTTGCTATTGCTGTAGCAAAAGAATTATCGATGAAGCAAAATGAAATCCAAAGAGGGTTAATAAAGCCTCTAAACATTAATCATCGCATGGAGATAATGGAAATAAACGGCAGCACATGGCTTGTGGACTGCTATAATGCAAACCCTGTTTCAATGCAATCTGCTATTGAATATTGGATTAGCTATCAAAATGATAAAGAGCATTTTGCAATACTGGGTGATATGTTAGAGCTTGGTGAAAATAAACAAAAATACCATCAAGACATTCAGAAAACCATAAACAAATATAGTATCAACAAGAACATATTTAGCGTCGGAAAAATCAGCAAAGATTATAATGCAAATCGTCATTTTGAAACAGTTGAAGACTTGATAAACAGTAAAGTTATCGAAAAAATACCCACAGGCAGTATTGTCTTAGTGAAAGCATCAAATGGCATAAAACTAAAAAAGCTTATAGAAAGGTAGTATATGTTTTATCATTTATTTTACCCATTAGCCCAACAACACATTTTCTTTAATGTATTCAGATACATTACATTTAGGGCAGTAGCAGCTTTTATAACAGCATTGCTTTTTACATTTTTTATTGGACCAAAGCTGATTAATGTTCTCAAGCAAAACAAGGCTGTTGAAACTATCAACGATGAAGTCCCTGATACACACAAGTTAAAACAAGGCACACCAACAATGGGAGGTTTAATCATACTTACCGGTATTTTGCTCTCTACCCTATTGTGGAACAACCTTTTAAACGCAAATATATTACTATTACTTTTAACTGTGCTCTGGTTAGGCGGTATCGGTTTTCTTGATGATTATCTCAAAAACTTCCTGAGTGAAAAATGTGGTTTAGTGCCCCAGTACAAGCTCTTAGGTCAAATTGCATTAGGTCTTATAATTGGAACTGCTCTTTATTTTATGCCAAATAATGGTGATATTAGTGCTATTAGCATGCCATTTTTTAAAAATACTTTTATACATTTATCATGGTTTTTTATACCTTTTGTAATTTTTATGATTACAGGTACCTCAAATGCTGTAAATCTTACTGATGGACTGGATGGATTGGCTGCTGGTACTGTCTCAATCGCTTGTTTTGGCTTGGGTATTATGGCTTATATCAAGGGGCATTATGTCATAGCTGATTATTTGAACATGGAGTTCTTACCTGAGTCTGGCGAAGTTGCTATCTTTGCTGCATCAATGATAGGAACAACTTTAGGATTCTTGTGGTACAATACACGACCGGCTCAGATATTTATGGGAGATACAGGGTCTTTACCGCTCGGTGGCTTATTAGCCCTGATTTCAATTATTCTAAAAGAAGAAATATTCTTTGCTATCATCGGTCTTATTTTCATTACAGAAGCATGCTCATCATTAATGCAAAGATATTACTTTAAATATTCAAGAAGAAAAACAGGAGAGGGTCAAAGATTATTCAAAAAAGCACCTCTTCATCATCACTATGAAATGTTGGGTATTTCGGAAGAGAAAATTGTTGTTAGGTTTTGGATTATTGCTGTATTACTCGTTGCAATTGGCTTGGGAACTTTAAAGTTGAGATAATATTATGAACTTTTTAAAGCAAAGATTCTCTATTATTGGAATAGCCAGAAGTGGCATAGCGGCAGCTGAAAAAATTAAAAAGGCTGGAGGAAAGGTATTCTTGTCTGACAGTAAACAAGAGCATGAATTTTTAAACTTGCAATACCTGAAAGAATCATTTATCTGTGAATTTGGAATTAACACTGACAAAGCTTTAGAGGCAGACATCATGATTCTTAGTCCTGGTGTGCCGCAGAGCATTCCGATTGTGCAAAAGGCTATTGCCAACGGGCTTACAGTAATTAGTGAAATAGAATTTGCTTATAGAATTATGAACAAGAACAACAAAATTATAGCTGTAACTGGTTCAAATGGCAAGAGTACAACTGTATCTCTAATATACCATCTATTAAAGACAGCAGGCTATAAAACAATACTTGCAGGCAATATTGGCGATGCTTTCAGCAGTTTTGATATAGAAAATGAATACGATTGGATTGTACTCGAATTGAGCAGCTTTCAGCTCGAATTAATTGACAAATTCACACCAAACATAGCTGTTTTGACAAATATAAGCCCAGACCATTTAAACCGTTATAAGAGCTATGATGATTATGTTTTAGCAAAATTCAACCTATTTAAAAACCAAAAGTCAACACAAAGTGCAATAATCTTTGCAGATGATGAAATGACAAACAAATATATAAATCTGATTAACTCACAAATAAAAAGATTCTCTCTAAAACAAAAAACTGATGCATACTTACATGATGATGAGATTATTATCAATCACAAAAAAAGATTTTCAACTAAAGACAGCCTCCTACGCGGTCCACACAACTATTGTAACATTATGGCAGCTCTCTTGGCAGTTGAAGATGCAAATATTAATGATGACCTACTAAAAAAGGGATTGAGTTCTTTTAATTCTTTAGAACATAGATTGGAAGAGGTCGGTACCGTAAATAGTATAAGCTTTATAAATGACTCAAAAGCAACAAATACCGACTCAGTCAAAAATGCTTTATTATCTTTCAAAAAGCCCATTCGCATCATACTCGGTGGCTCAGACAAAGGAGAGGACTTTTCTATATTAACTGACTTATTAAAAAAACATGCTAAAAAAGTATATCTTATAGGGGAAACAAAAGAGAAAATGATTAATTGCTTTAAAGGACAAATAGAGTTTGAAACATTTAACCTTTTGGAAACAGCAGTAAGACAAGCATTTAAGGAATCTGAACCGAATGACTTCATAGTCTTATCGCCTGCTTGTGCAAGCTTTGATATGTTCAAAAACTTTGAAGATAGAGGTATGGCATTCAAAAGCATTTTTGCAAAGCTGAGGAATGAGAATGAGAAATATTAATATTAAAAGCTGTGATAAAACATTATTATTAATATGTATTATCTTGATGATATTTGGCTTGGCTTTACAGCTTGATATTGGTTCATCTCGAGGTGGCGAATATTCTTTGGTGAATTTCAAAAAGCAGGTAGTTTGGTTTTTAGTATCTTTACCAGCTATGATTATTATTGCTCATTTTAAAAAGCTTTTCGAGCTATTAAACAAATATTCTTTTTTCTTATTGCTCTTAACTATTATACTTTTAGTATTGGTTTTGATGATTGGAAGCACCCAAAAAGGAGGCACCAGATGGCTGCGCTTTGGAGGTATAGGCATACAACCAAGCATGGTAGCATCAATAACGTTGATACTATATACAGCAAAAATTCTCGACAAAAAAAAACTATACCTCGAACGCTCTACTTTCATAAACTTTATAAAAGATTTTCTGCCTCTTTTAATAATCATTGGGATAGTATTTGGGCTAATATACGCTGAGAAGCACTTAAGCACCCTTATAGTCATAAGCATAGCTATTCTCAGCATGTTATTTATGGCACAAGTTAGAATATCTACGCTTATTTTAGCTGTACTACTTATTGGCTCTCTATCTTTATTTTTAATCAAATATGGCAAAGAAGACTATCGTTCATCGCGTATGGATATGTTTTCTCACTATTCTCTTTATCACAAATTTCTTGGTATTAAAGCAAGCGAAACACAAGCTGATGACTACCAAATCAAAGAAAGTCTCACTGCTATAACTCATGGTAATATATTCGGCACAGGCAATGCAAAAGGACGGGCAAAACACTATTTTCTTCCTGATGCAAAGTCTGACTATATCTTTGCTATAATAGCCGAGCAATATGGCTTTTTAGGTGCTTTATTAATCATCTTCCTCTATACTTTCATCGTGATAAAATCTCTTAATCATAGTATAAAAACTGATAACTTATTTTTACAATTAGTCGGTGTTGGACTGTCATTAAACTTCTTCTTACCTGCAATGGTAAATATCGGTGTATCAATCTCTGCACTACCTCCAACTGGCTTAAATCTCCCCTTTCTTAGCTATGGTGGTACCTCATTTTTAATGAATGCTATCAATATGGGCTTAATCCTTAATTTAAGTGTAATTGCAAAAGGAGTATGATGAATAATAAAAGAATAATTGTATCTGCAGGTGGCACTGGAGGACATATCATACCAGCTTTGGTAATTTGTGAAGAATTTATCAAAAATGGGTGGCAAATCAGCTATATAGGAAATAAAGGCAGTTTAGAAGAAAAGATAGTTAAAAACAAAGGTATCAGCTTCTTCCCTATCGACGTGCAAAAACTATACAGAAACTTTACTTTTCAACATATTAAATTCCCTTTCAAACTAATAAAAAGTATCGTTAGCTCTTATCGTATCATCAAAGAACAAAAACCACAGCTTATTATTGGCACAGGAGGCTTTGTATCTGGTCCTGTTGGCTTAGCAGCAATACTTTCCAAAACACCTTTATATATACATGAACAAAACTGCTTTCCAGGCTTGACAACGAGATTTCTTGGTCGTTATGCAAAAAAAGTATTTATCGCTTATGAAGACACAAAGTCTTACTTCCCAAAAAACAATTCAGTTTATGTGGGTAACCCAATATTTAAAGACAATTTATCATCAAGTGAGCAAATTAATTTTGATAAATACCATTTAAAACAAGACAGCCAAAAAGTATTAATCTTAGGCGGAAGTCAAGGCTCTCTTTTCATTAATCAACTTATATTAAATAATTTAGATTTCATCATCAATCAAGGTTTTGAAATACTTTGGCAGTCAGGTAAGAACCACTTATCTTATATCCAGAACCAAATTAAAGAAAAACGAGGCATTTATGTTTTTGATTTTTCTAATGAGCTACATAAGATATATAATTCTGCAGATATGGTTATATGTCGTGCTGGTGCATTAACTTTAGCCGAGATTGAGTATAAAAAGCTGCCCTCATTAATCATACCACTACCAAATTCAGCAGGTAATCATCAACTTAGCAATGCAATGGACTTTCAAAAAAAGGGTTATGCAGAGCTATTAGAGCAAAAAGATATTACCTTATTCAGCACACGTTTTCAATCTGTAAGCAGTAAACTTGACAAGATTAAAAATAGTTTCAAAGACTCAATACATCAAGATGCTGGACAAAACATCTATGCATCGATTATCAATAGTAACAATGAAAAATTGTAAATTCAGGAGGCGATATGTTAGGTAAAACAAAAAAGGTACATTTTATAGGGATTGGTGGCATAGGTATGAGTGGTATAGCTGAATTTCTATTTAATCATGGTTATGAAATAACAGGTTCAGACATGCAAGCATCCGAAATTACAAAATATTTAGAAAATAAAGGCATTGTAATATATGAAAATCATCAAGCAGAAAACATTAAAGACGTCGATGTTGTCGTAAAATCTTCTGCAATAAAAAATGATAATCCCGAAGTAATATATGCAAAAAGTCAAAAAGTACCTGTAATTAGAAGAGCAGAAATGCTTGCTGAGCTGATGAGAATGTCGTTCGGCATTGGAATCGCAGGCACGCATGGCAAGACCACATGCACTTCTTTGGTTGGCATGGTTCTGAGCAATGCACTTCTTGACCCAACAGTAATAGTCGGAGGAAAGGTTCAAAACTTTGGAACAAATAATAGATTAGGCTCAGGAAAATATATTGTTGTTGAAGCAGATGAATACGATAGGTCATTTCTGACTCTTACACCAATTATAGCTGCAATTACAAATATTGAAGCAGACCATTTGGATTGTTATTCTGATCTTGAAGAAATAAAGTCTGCCTTTATTCAGTTTGCAAATAAGGTTCCTTTTTTTGGCTGTCTTATTGCATGCTTAGACGATAATGGGGTGCAATCAATATTACCTGAAATAAACAAAAGA
This sequence comes from Candidatus Cloacimonadota bacterium, assembly GCA_020532185.1. GTDB lineage: Bacteria > Cloacimonadota > Cloacimonadia > Cloacimonadales > WRIO01 > JAGOCT01. The sequence goes on from JAJBBH010000074.1 coordinate 21,145, forward strand.
GTACTCACATACGGCTTGTCACGACAAGCTGAAGTCAGAGCTATAAACATTATCCAAGATAACTTCTCAACCTCTTTTGACATATTATACAAAGATTATGTGCTGGGGAATATCAATACAATATTGATAGGCAACCACAATATTCAAAACATCCTTTTAGCTGTTGCAGTTGGCATAGAAATGGACATATCTTTTGAAATGATAAAAAAAGGGATAGAAGAGTTCAAAGGGGTTTATAGAAGATTTGAATTTATTGGAGAAGTGCAAAACATAAGAGTATACGATGACTATGCACATCACCCAACAGAAATAAAGGCAACTTTATCAGGTATAAGAGAAAACACTCAAAAACGCATAATAGTGCTATTCCAACCACATTTATATTCACGCACAAAAGATTTTGCATTAGACTTTGGTCGCTCATTCTATCAATCTGATTTACTCTTTGTAGCTCCAATCTATCCTGCCCGAGAGCAACCTATTGAAGGCGTAAGTGGCTTAATGATTGCTGATGCTGCCATACAATCAGGCCATCATCATGTACATTATATAGATAAACAAGAAGATATTGTAAAAACAGTTTTAGACCACCTCGAAGACGATGATGTTTTGATAACTATGGGTGCAGGTGATATCCATAAATATGGAAAAGAAATATTGAGGAAATTAAGTTGAGAACTTACAATACAATGAGTTTAGCAGAGCTTTCGCACATCAAAATAGGCGGAAATACCAAAAATCTCTTTTTTCCTGAAAACTATATTGAGCTAAACGAGCTTTATCAAAAATATCATCATTCTCACAAAATTATACCTTTAGGAGGATGCTCAAATATACTATTTGGAAATGTTGATAACTATATCTTGATAAGCGACAAGTATTTGCCATGGATTTTCTCTGTTAAAAAAACCGATGAGATTAGCCAACTAAGAATATCTCCAAACATGAATATTAACTTTTTAATTAAAAAACTTGCTGAGTATAATCTTGGAGGATTGGAATTTTTAGCAGGCATACCTGCACACATTGGCGGGCTAATTACCATGAATGCTGGTGCTTATCAAAAACAAATTGGAGATTACGTCAGCTCAATAAAAATTATAAATAATAACGGAATAAAAGTCTTAAAACAAAGTGATTGCGACTTTTTATACCGCAGCTCATCTATCGATGGCTTTATAATTGAAATAACACTAAATGTCGAAAATATCAATAAGGAAAATGTCTTAACAATTATGACTACTAATATCAACAAAAGAAAGCTTAGCCAGCCTTTAAACATGCCAAATTTAGGCTGCTTTTTTAAAAATCCAAAAGACGATTCTGCGGGTCGCCTTATAGATAGTTGTGGGCTAAAAGGATATACAATAGGAGACGCAATGGTTAGCTATGAACATGCAAATTTCCTGATTAATAAAGGCAATGCAAGCTTTGATGATATGCTTTCTCTGATTAACTTTATAAAAGAGAGGGTAAGAGATAAATACAATATAAATTTAGAATTGGAGGTAAAAGTTATCAATGAGTAAACGAAGACGTAAAAAAAGAGGTTCAACTCGCTATTTGTTTTTCTTTGTTTTGATTAGCTTAACAGCGACAGGATTATGGAATTTGACAACATACTTCCTAAAAGATATTGATGCATTCAATATCAAAAAAATTGAAGTTGTTGGCTATAAAAACCTCGACCCAAGCTTCCTTGAAAGTCTTTCTGATGAGTTTATTGGCGTAAATATTTTCAAGGTAAAAAAACAAAACTTTATTCGAAAGTATGAAAATATCGTTCGAGTAAAAAGAGTCTCTGTATCACGAAGACTGCCTTCAACTATGATGATAGAAATCACAGAACGGCTTGGTATTTTATATGTCAAAGCGACTAATGGAGAATTCTATCCTATTGATGATGAGTTTATCGTCTTAGATAAAGATGACTTTTATTTCTTTGAAGATATACCTTTAGCCAATATCAATATCGATAGTGCAAACATCCAAGTCGGAGAAAAGATACATAACGAAACTCTTGATAGGATTGTTGATTTGCATAATAATATCATGAAAATTGATAAAACATTTATCAATAATATCTCTGAATATTATATCAGAAAAAATGATATTGCTTTTATTGATTCTCATGCTGGCAGCAGAGTAGTACTGGGTGAAACAGATATCGAGCTTAAGCTCAATCGGTATTTATTTCTGTATAACAACAAAGGCTTTAACAAAAACACCTTAATAGATTTGCGATTCAAAGACCAAGTAATAGTGAAAGGATAATTTTTTAAAATAGTTCTTGATAAAAAAAGCGTTAAAACTAAAATGGCATTTATATGTGGAGGATAGATGAAAGAAAGTATGATTACAGGATTAGACATTGGCAGTACTAAGATTAGCTCTGCTATTGCTGTGATTGATAAAAACAATAAAATCAAGCTATTAGGCACTGGTATTTGTGAGTCCGAAGGCATTGCAAATGGCAAAGTTCAGGATTTAAAATTGCTCTCTGATGCAATACTTTCTTCCATCACAACTGCTGAAAAAGCAGCAGAAAAAACAGCCCAAAATTTATACGTTGCAATATCGGGTCCTTATTTGACTTTTAGAACTTCTCAAGGTACAATTCCTGTAACAAGCGGACAAGGTCCCTCTGAAATTGAGCAAATACACATAGACCAAGTTATTAATAATCTGTTACTTGACATAAAACGTCATTTTAGTGCTGATAAATATGAGATTATTCACTGCATACCTCAATATTATACAATTGATGGTCAAGAAAATATCGCTAACCCAATAGGTATGATTGGCTATGCTTTAAGCGTAAAAGCACTGATTATTATTGCTGAAACTGCACCATTGCGTAATATTCGTAAATCTATAGAAATGGCAGGCTTTAGAAATGCTACATACGTGTTTTCTCCTATAGCGACTGCAAAAGCTATCATGAATAAAGACGAAAAAGAATTAGGTGCATTGATGATTGATATTGGTGGAAATATATCTGACTTATTGATGATAAGTAATCGCTATCCAAGACTCGCAATTTCTATCGATAAAGGAAGTAAACTCATCACTTACGACCTATATACACAGCTAAAAACACCTCCCGCTTTTGCAGAACAGCTCAAAATTGAATATGGAGACTGCTTCCCACAAGAAGTTAGCCCAGAAATTAATGTCAATATCGATGGTATTGGAGGAAGACAAGCGGGTGTTGTGCCACTTGACTATATTAACCAGATTATTGAAGAAAGAACGAAAGATATATTAGATGAAGTGTATAAACAATATCTGAATAATTATCAAGAAACAAACTCGTTGACTGCTGGAATAGTTCTCACTGGCGGAGCATCTAAAATGAAAAATATTGATGCTCTTTGTTTTAATATCTTTAATATGCCAGTTAGAATTGCATATCCCGACTTTTCGCGCTTCAATGAACCTATTCAACAACTAAACTCACCAAGTTTTTCCACACTCGTTGGCTTAATATACTATGCTTTACAAGAAGAAGCAGAAAATAAAAAATCAAATAGAATCAGTTTTTCATTAAACTTTAGCAGTATTAAAAATACAATAACAAATATATTTAAAGAATTTTTATAGGAGGACTAAATGGCAATTAAATACGCTCCAGAACTTCACTTTAACACAAAAATCAAAATTATTGGCGTTGGCGGTGCAGGCGGAAATGCCGTAAATACAATGATTAATCAAAAAATTGAAGGGGTTGAATACATTGTTGCAAACACTGATATGCAAGACCTAAATAAATCCCTCGCAGTAAACAAAATACAGCTCGGGCAAAGGCTTACACAAGGGCTCGGTGCTGGTGCAATTCCCAAAATTGGAAAAGAGGCTGCATTAGAATCTTTAAAAGATATCGAAGAACAATTAGAAGATACAAATATGCTCTTTATTGCAGCTGGTATGGGTGGTGGAACAGGTACTGGTGCAGCTCCTGTAATCGCCAAAACGGCAAGAGAAAAAGGTATTCTTACATTAGGTATTGTTACATTCCCCTTTACTTGGGAAAACAAAAACCGTGCAGTCAATGCACTCGATGGATTAGTTGAGCTCGAAGGAAATGTTGACACTCTTATAGTCATTCCAAATGACAAAGTTAGCGAAGTATATGGCTCATTAAGCGTAAAAGATGCCTTTTCAAAGTGCGATGAAATATTAGCAAATGCAGCATCTGCTGTTTCTGATATCATAAATAGCAATGGATACATAAATATCGACTTTGCAGACGTCAAATCTGTCATGAGTTATCCTGGATATGCATTGATGGGGTCGGGTGAAGCAACTGGCTCTGACCGTGCACTAAAAGCCGCATCTCAAGCATCATTAAACCCATTGCTCGCTCATGTAAACCTCGAAAATTGCAAAGGCATTCTAATTAACATTACAAGTGGGCATGACTTTATGATGGATGAATTACAAGCTATTTCAACAAGTATCACAGGAAATGCTGGAATGCCAAGCAATACATTCTTTGGGGTATATTTAGACCCCGAAATAAAAGATACTATAAAAGTTACAATCATTGCAACTGGTATTGATTACGATACTATGAGTAATCTCAGTACTTTCTCGCAAAACCCTACAATACAGCAAATTGCAAATAAAAATGCAGCAAATAAACCTAACTCGCAAAACGAACCAGCATTTATGTCAAACACAAATATACATAATAATATGCAGACAAATACCCCTCGTACTATTTCTCTTAGTTCAACTAACAAAGAGCCTGCTGTAAACCCAAATACTCAGCAAAATACCCAATATACATCCAATAACGTAATTGATTATAGCAGTGCTACAAGAGCAAATAATAACGATAATTCGGAAAAATCAGAACCACCATCATTCTTAAAAAAACTATTTGATTAAAAATATACGATATATAGCTTTCTGGTGCGGGTCAAAAACCTGCACCTTTTTTCATACATATTAAAGAATATCCAGTATATATCTCCTATCCCATCCCCTTTGATACCTACTACACTCCTACTGCATGTAGTAGGAATGTAGTAGGAGTGTAGTAGGTGTGGATAGGGATGGTTAAAAGATAAACAAAGAATTATTGGAAATAATTATTGTTTAGATATTCTATGGGGTAAATAATTTTCCTAACACATTAATCGTCAGATTGGTAAATCATGCCAAAACAAATCACTGTTTCAATTTTCTTTTTTGTGTAATACATACCCAATTGAGATAAGTAAACTCACAGTCAAACATATTATAGTGATACAATGCACATGCTAAAAAAAGTGTACTTTGTTAGACAAGATAACAAAAACAACAAAATATATATTGACAAGTAAATCATTTTTCATTTAACTGTAAGAAAGTGTGAAATATTAAAAAGGAGGAGAATAAGGGTGGATTATTTATCAATATTTAGTTTTGTAAACTTTGTACTAATCTTGGTATTATTAATACTTTTCTTATTCAAAAAGAGTAAAATTGAAGTAAATGATGAAAAAATTAACAATGTATTAAAAGACGAATTATCAAGACTTAAGAAAGAATTAGGAGACCAAAATTCCAATCTAAGAACCGAGCTGAACACATCTTTACAATCAGTAAGACAAGAGGTAAATGAGAACTTAAGCGATAACCTGGAACAGTTTAGAAGACTCGTAAGTGAACAATTAGAAAACCTCATCAAACAGAATACACAAAATAACGAAACAATTACACAAAAACAAGATAAAATAAGGCTTGAAACAGAAAGCAAGCTAAAAGATACAAATGACAGTCTTGCCAATGCTTTTGAAAGCCTTAAAACAAGATTAAACAACAGCTTATCTGAATTCGGAGAAAAGCAAAGACTATATTCTGAAGAGTATATTAAGAAACACGAAGAGATAAAAAAAGATACTCAAAACAATATGGAATCAGTCAGAAAAACAACCGAAGATAAACTTGAACTGATGAGAAAGGCTACCGAAGATAAGCTCGAAATGGTAAGAAAAACTGTTGAAGATAAGCTGTCCACAATGCAAAATAATAATGAGAAAAAACTCGAAGAGATGCGTAAGACAGTTGACCAAAAACTGCAAGAGACACTGGATAAAAAATTAAGTGAGTCATTCAATACAGTGAGTACACAATTACAGGAGGTCTATAAGGGCTTGGGCGAAATGAAGAATCTTGCCACCGATGTTGGTGGATTAAAGAAAGCTTTGACAAATGTGAGTACCAGAGGTGCTTATGGAGAAATTCAATTACATAGAATTATAGAGGATTTTTTGAGCCCTGCTCAATATGAAAAAAATGCTAATGTAAAACCCAACTCACAAGAGCGTGTTGAGTTTGCTATCAGGTTGCCAGGTAAAGATGATGACTCAGAAGTTTTATTACCCATTGATTCAAAGTATCATTTAGAGCCTTATGAAAAGCTTATGTTAGCTATGGATAGTGGCGATAAAACCGATATCGATAAATGCCGTAAAGCCTTTGAAAGCAGCATACTCGAGTCTGCAAAGAAAATCAGCAGCAAATATATTAACCCACCAAAAACAACTAATTTTGCCATACTCTTTTTGCCCTCTGAATCTGTCTTTGCTGAGGCATTGAGAAACTATCCTTTAATAAACCAAATATATACGGATTATAATATCAGCATATCTGGTCCCACAACCTTAGTATCCCTGATAAATAGCCTTGAAATGGGATTTAAAACACTAACAATAGAAAAGAAGTCAAAAGATATTTGGACAGTGCTCAGTGCAGTAAAAAGGCAATTTAGCCTGTTTGGAGAAGTCTTAGAAAAAACACAGAAAAAATTGCATGGTGCCAGTTCTGATTTAGAAAGCCTTGTTGGTGTCAGAACAAAGAGAATACAAAATGCATTGCAAAAAGTCGAAGAGCTTCCAATTAAAGATGATAGAAGAGACCCTAAACTTCAAGAACTTCTCATTGATATTACAGGTCAAAACGAAGCAAGTCAAATCAGTAATGAAAGCAATGACATACCCGAAAATAAAGTTATTAATAGCACTAATGACAACGATGAAGATATGGATGATAGAGATGAAGATTATAAATATATTGAATATAATGAACAAGATGACAACTATGATTACAGTTGAGCTTTTTAACAATATTTATGCATGAAATTAATTATATACGCACAGGCTTGAAAAAGAATTTGACAAAATAATGGGATTGACATATATTGTATTCAAAATAAAAAGTAGGAGACTTGATGTCTTTAGATAAAAACAGAGCATTATCATTGTTTTCTGGCGGTTTGGACAGCATCATCGTCGTAAAGTTCATGGAGAGTCTTGGTTATGAAATCATTCCTGTTTACTTTAGTACCCCATTTTTTCACGACCAAAAGGCAATTGAAATGGCAAAAGTAAATGATATGAAAATCGAGATTATTGATATAACAGATGAGCATTTAGAGATGCTTGTAAAGCCAAAATATGGCTATGGAAAGTACCTCAATCCATGTATTGATTGTCATGGTTTAATGTTCAAAATTCTTCATGGATATCTTGATAAATACGATGCCGATTTTATGATTTCTGGAGAAGTCTTGCAACAAAGACCAATGTCGCAAAATAAAAATGCCTTAGCAGCAGTTAGAAAGGTTAGCACAGTCGGCGATTTGATAGTAAGACCCTTATCACAAAGGCTTTTGCCAGATACCCTACCTATCAGAGAAGGCTGGGTAAAAAAAGAAGAAATGCTCGATATTAGCGGCAGGTCACGCTCTAAACAAATGCAGATGGCAGAAGAATTGGGTGTCAAAGAGTATCCAAATGCAGGTGGAGGCTGTCTATTAACAGATAATGGTTATACCAAACGTCTACAAGACTTGCTCGACCATGAAATGCTGAACAAAGTCTTTATTAAGTTTTTAGCCTATGGGCGACATTTTAGAATAGATAAAGATACAAAGCTGCTTATCACCCGTACCAAAGCCGAATCTGACACTATCTCACCATTATTAAAAGATGAGATAATTATCAAATGTAAAAATGTGCCTGGTCCATTTGGGGTCATTCAATCAAGTAAAGAAATAACAGAGGAGATTATCAAGCTATCTGCCTCTATTTTAATTAAATACAATAGCAAAGCAAATGATACAGATATCGTAACTTGGGGTAAAGCCTTTGAGCTAAACAATGACATAACAGTTTCAAAAATTGAAGATAATGAACTTAAACCATTTAAAATCAACTGAACGGAGTAAAAAATGATAAAGTATAAAACATTCAATCTATTAGAAAGCTTTGAGACAAATACCTATCTCGTTTGGGATACAGACAGTAAAGAAGCAATAATTATTGACCCTGCAGCACCAAGCGATAACCTCGCAGAACAAATATCCGCAATGGATTTAAAAATAGTGCATATATTTAACACACACGGTCATGGCGACCATATCGGCGGTAATGAATACTTTCATAGACTTTATAACTGCCCAATTGGCATTCATCCATATGACGCCGACATGTTGTTAAATGCGGCTTTAAATCTCAGTGATTTTATGTATACACCTATAATTTCTCCTGCAGCTAATTATCTGCTTAGAGACCGAGATAGCATATATTTAGGTGAAATAAGAGGAGAAGTATTTCACACACCAGGCCATACAAAAGGCGGTATTGTGATATATTTTGCACCATATTTGTTTTCTGGTGATACTCTATTCAACCTTGATGTTGGTCGAACAGACCTGCCAGGAGGTGATTTTAATCAATTAGCAAACTCAATCAAAGAAAAAATATTCTCATTACCAGATGAGACAATTGTCCTGCCAGGACATGGTCCAGCATCTACTGTTGGCAAAGAAAAACAAGAAAACCCATATGTTAAATAAAAAAGTATTGACATTGTTTTTCCAATATGTTAGGATTGGGTAAAAGTATATTAACAAGGAGTGACCATGCTAAAAGATTTAGTTTGCAATAATCGTAGTATCAGACGTTTTGATGCCACTCACCCAGTTACAAAAGATGAACTATATAGTCTTGTAAACCTCGCACGACTATCGCCCTCAGCAGCAAACAGACAGCCATTAAAGTACGTAATTGCTTATGAAAAGGAAGATTTAGATAAAATATTTCCATGTATTGGCTGGGCAGCATATCTGCAAGATTGGAAAGGACCAGAACCCAAGCAAAGACCAACCGCATATATAGTCATGATTACCGAAATGCAGATTGCACCTCATGTAAATATAGACCCTGGAATTGCTGCTCAAACTATCATGCTCGGTGCTACTGAATTGGGGCTCGGAGGCTGTATGATAGCCTCTATCAACAAGAATAAAATCAGGAGAATACTCAAGATTCCAAACTATTATGAAGTCTTACTCACAATTGCTCTGGGCAAACCTGATGAAAAAGTAATTGTTGATGAAATAGACAAAGACGGAGATATACGTTATTGGCGAGATGATAATGACGTACATCACGTACCTAAAAGAAAGCTTGAAGACATTATCATAGACTTTAAAAATCAATAATGAGGTAAGGATGAAAAACTACATCTTAAAACAAGCAATAATGAACAAAGTACTGTATGCATTATTGCCTATCATCTTGTTTTCCATTTTTTTATTTGGCTGGAGAGTATTGATTGTGATACTTTTTACAAACTGTATAGCCTTTCTAACTGAATTCATCATGGTAAGAAAAAAAGCTATGCCAAAAGTATCTATGGCTGTATTTGTTACTGGCACTCTCTTGGCATTGTCACTTCCTCCAACTATTCCTCTATGGATTGCTGGAGTTGCCGCTATCATTGCTGTGCTTTTTGGCAAAATGGTATTTGGTGGCTTTGGAGTAAATATTTTCAACCCTGCTATAGTCGGCAGAGCATTTGTTTATATCTCCTTCCCAAAAGAAATGACTATCTCGTGGGTTAAGCCTTTCACACAGCTACCAGGTGGCTTTTTTAGCTACCAAACAGTTGATGCCGTACAAAAAATCACATCTGCAAGTCCTATAGGCATCATCGCTGAATCTGGTACCTATGCTAAGCTCTCCGAATTATTCTGGGGTATTATTCCTGGTTCTATGGGAGAAACATCCGTAATCTTGATACTTATAGCAGCTATTTATTTGATTATTACCAAGACTGCTAAGTGGCAAGCAATGCTCTCGTGCATCTTATCATTAGCTATTTTTACAGCCATCTTTGACCCTGCAAATACTTTAGTAAACTTGATGACTGGCGGTGCTCTATTCGGCATTGTATTCATGATTACAGACCCAATAACTATGGCAAAAACTGATATTGGTGTATGGATTTATGGCTTGCTGGTTGGATTTCTGACTGTTTTCATCCGCAAGTTCTCTCTATTTGCCGAAGGATTTATGTTTGCTCTTCTTTTGGCTAATACTTTTATGCCGATAATTGATTTTGGTATCCAAAAAATTAAAGCAAAACCAAGCATGCAGGGGGCTAAATAATGCAGAAAGAAAAGATTGAATTCAAAGAGACACGAGCTTATCCTGTTGTCTTTATGATGATTATAACTATCATCTTTGTGGGCATCTTGGCTGTGTTTTATCACTCAACAAAAGATAGAGTGCAGCAAAGAGAACAGAGTGAGCTCCAGAAGGCTGTTTTAAGTGCTTTTAACTTATCTACAGACAATATTGAAGCAAATTACCAACTCTATATAAAAGAGCTCGTATATGCCAATAAATCGCATGCAGACAGCATTCTTTATTATCAAGCAAGCAAAGATGGAGAGCTTTTAGGAAATGCCTTTATAATCTATGGAAAAGGGCTTTGGGGAGGCATTACAGCATTGATTGCCTATACGCCAGATTATGAGCAAATTATCAATGTTGCTATCATCAATCAGAGCGAAACTCCTGGACTGGGAGCTCGTATCACAGAGCCTTGGTTTACAGAGCAGTTTGCCAATAAACTAATTGCTGATAAATATGATATGCTTGCAGAGAATGCAGAAAATGTGTCTGACTTGCAAGTGAGACAAATCACAGGTGCAACATTGTCTTCAAAAGCCGTAGTGAGCATGATTACAGAAGAAAGTAAAAGAATTATTCAAACAATAAAGGGTGAATTATGACTAAGATAGAAATATTTAAAGAAGCAGCTTTCAAAGAGAACTCTGTATGGCGTCAGGTATTGGGCATCTGTTCTGCTTTAGCTGTTACAAACTTTATGAAAAATAGCCTAATTATGGGCTTGGGCGTGATGTTTTCTCTTGCACTATCTGGCTTTACTATTTCTTTGATTCGCAATCATACGCCGCGTAGTGTGAGAATGATGGTACAGACTTTGATTATCGCATCATGGGTCATCATTGTAGATTTGTTTTTAAAAGCATTTATCCCCGATGCCAGCAAGCAATTAGGACCTTATGTTGGCTTAATTATTACCAACTGTATCCTGATGGGTCGTGCAGAAGCATTTGCAGCAAAAAATACACCTCTTGATAGTATGGTTGATGGTATTGGAGCAGGCTTTGGCTACACTTTTGTGCTGCTTATTATCTCATTTGCACGAGAGATTCTTGGCTTTGGCTCTCTCTTTGGATACACTTTCTTAGGCGATTGGTGGCCTCGCTGGTCAATTATGGCAATGGCTCCCAGTGCTTTCTTTATGCTGGCTATTCTCTTTTGGTATATTCATCAAAAGTATTATATTGAAATTAAGAAATAGGAGAAATTATGATAGATGTTCATCCTTTTATAATATTCCTGGCAGCCATCTTTACCTCGAATATACTGCTCAGTAATTTTCTTGGTATGTGCTCATTTTTGTCTATTTCAAAAGAAGTAGAATCATCTTTAGGGCTGGGAATGGCAGTAGTATTTGTAACAGTTTTGACTGCTGCTGTGAATTATGTGGTATACTACCAAATTCTCGTACCTTTTGATATTGTATACTTGCAGTATATTATCTTCATCATCGTCATTGCCGCAACTGTCCAGTTGACAGAAATATTCATCGAGAGATTCTCTCCCGCTTTGTATTACTCGTTGGGTATATTCTTGCCTTTGATAACTGTGAATTGTGCTATCTTTGGTGTGGCTTTGTTTATGATTATTAGAAAATATAGCTTTATGCAGACCATAGGTTTTGCTGCTGGTAGTGGTCTTGGCTGGCTTTTGGCAATTATGGCTCTTGCTGGTATTCGCCAACGCATCAAAGAAAAAATGGTCCCAGCTGGCTTGCAAGGTGCTGGTATAACCCTTATCATCACAGGCATTATGGCTTTGGCATTTGTGGGCTTTTCAGGCTCTGTGATTATTCAGTAAAGGATATCATATGGAAATATTATATAATATCATAACTGCAACTGTTATCAGCGGTTCACTCTCAATAATACTCGTCGTAGCTGAATATTTCTTTGCTAATTATGGAGACTGTAAAATCACTGTAAATGATAAAAAAGAGCTTGTTGTTAAAGGTGGAGGTAATCTTCTAAATGCATTAGCAGAAAACAAGATATTCATCCCCTCAGCATGCGGTGGCAGAGGCTCGTGCGGCTTTTGTAAAGTGAAAGCACTCGATGGTGCAGGTCCCGTATTGCCCACAGAAAAACCATACCTTTCAGCAAAAGAATTGAATAATAATGTACGTCTTTCTTGTCAAATTAAAGTCAGACAAGATATCAAAATAGAGATACCAGAAGAGCTATTTAATATCAAAAAGTTTAAAGCAAAAGTAATTGAAGTAATTGACTATACATACGATATTAAAGGTATTACTTTCCAATTATTAGACCCTGATACTGTTGATTTTAAAGCTGGGCAATATATGCAACTTGAAACACCTAAATATGAAAAAAGCAAACAGGTAATAAGCCGTGCATACTCAATTTCAAGTATACCCGACAATAAGAATGCTCTGCAATTTATTATACGTCGCGTACCTGACGGACTGTGTACAACTTGGGTGCATGATTACTTGAAAATGGGCGATATTGTTAATCTTGTGGGACCATTTGGAGATTTTTACATAAGAGATACAGATACTGATATCATCTATGTAGCAGGTGGTTCTGGCAAGGCACCAATCAAATCAATGGTCGAACATGCAGCGAAGTATCAAAACCCAAGAAAAATGACTTATTTCTTTGGTGCACGTGCAATGAAAGACTTGTATTTGACTGAAGAATTTCAGGAATATGAAAAAACTATGCCTGACTTTACTTATGTTCCTGTGCTCTCATCTCCAGACCCAGAAGATGATTGGAAAGGCAAAACAGGCTTTATTCCACCGTACTTTAAAGATTATATAAGAGACCCTTTAAAAACAGAAGCTTATCTTTGTGGTAGCCCTGGTATGATAGCTGCCGTTGAAAAAGAATTAACCAAGCTTGGTGTACCAAATGATAAAATCTATTTTGATAGTTTTTAATCAACTAAATAGTAGGAGAATATTATGAAACTTGGTCCAGAAGAAAAAAGAATTATGGATAAAATGCAACCTGGAATACTTACTGTTGATGGCTTTTTAGGTAATGATAATCGCAACTTGCATGATATTATACAAGAAGATGCAGAGAAAGTCGAAGCCTTAGGATACACTGCAGAAGATATAGGCAAGCGTATGCAATACCTCACTGAAAGGTCAAAAGAAGCATATGAAGAACCTATATTGATTGACCAGAAATATCTCGTACAACAAGATATCTGGCGTGGCAAAGTAGTCTGCCCTTTCCCACACAAAGGGCTGTATGTTAAGGCTGATATACATCTCAAAAACATCGAAAATGGCATTGAAATTAGCTGGACACCACTGAACATACATTTCATCGAAGAACACGGATTTTTCGAAGGTAAGGGCTCAAAACATAGATTGGACCCAGAAACTCTAATTAAAGCAATTTACTAAAAATATGTTCAAACAATCATGTCAGTTTCAATCAAACTTGATAACTGAACTTGAAATAAGCAATCTTAATGCTTTTGAGCTGATTAACAGAGTATTGTCGATGGATAATACTCTGTTCTTGATTGATGAAAATGTCTATCAAATCTATTTTGCAGGATTGCAGATAGATAAGCCTTGTTATATCTTAAAAGCAGAAGAACAGCATAAAAGCCTGTACCAGAGCCAAGAAATATATAATTTCTTATTAACAAATAATTGCAGCAGAAACCATTATATCGTCGTCTTTGGAGGAGGAATAAGCACAGATATTGGCGCTTGGATTGCAAGCACTTTTAAACGTGGCACAAAACTTTTACTAATACCAACAACCCTACTCGCTATGATAGATGCAGCTTTAGGCGGTAAAACAGCTCTTAACCATAATGGAATAAAAAACCTGATTGGCAGCTTTTATCCTGCTGATAAGATTATCATCTGCCCGTCATTTCTGCAATCTCTGCCCGCAGATGAATATTATAATGGACTGGTAGAATGCCTTAAAACTCTCTTGATTATCCAAGATTTTGATAAAGCAAATAAGTTATTATCTGAAAAAATCATCAATGAAGATGATATCTATTTGATTGCCAATACCAAGCTAAGTATATGTGCTAATGACTTATATGATAAGGGTGCACGGCGTTTGCTCAATTTGGGGCATAGCTTTGCTCATATCATTGAATCTCTCTCTGATAATGCAATACCACACGGGGCAGCTGTTGCGTGGGGTATGCTCTTTGCCTATGAATATAGCTTGAAAAAAAAGCTGTTGGACATAGAGAAAACTAATCAACTAAAAGATTTGCTCAACAAACTCATCAAAGCCTCTCCCTCACTCTATCAGCACTCTATAATACTCTTTTCTAATATCATGTTAGATAAAGCAAAAACACAGATTCATCACCTGATTCTTAATGATAAAAAGAATAATGGCTCGCTCAAACTAATCCTCTTTGATACACAACAAATTATTGTCTATCAAGAGGATAATATCGAAGAGGTCGAAATATTCTTTATCAATCAACTAAAAAGCAGATATCAACTTGAAAAGTAATTCTTTAGCAAAATATCTCGGGTTCACTTGCTTTGGTGAAAGTCATGGCAAAGCTATGGGTATTGTCATTGAAGACATAAAGCCCAATATCGAATTTCCATACGAGGCTATCAATAACGCTTTGCAAAAGAGACGCCCAAATACCAAATATGGCTCTCAAAGAAGAGAAGAAGATGTATTTCACGTGTTATCTGGTGTTTATGAAGGCAAAACTACAGGCTTACCTATCTGCATTTTAGTATATAATAAAGACATTAAATCCAAAGATTATGACAAAATAAAAGAGCTTTTTAGACCTGGTCACGCTGACTTTTCTTGGTATAAAAAGTTTAAAATCATTGACTGGCGAGGCGGTGGCAGAGCA
>JAJBBH010000036.1 GCA_020532185.1 Candidatus Cloacimonadota bacterium
AAAAGTGAGGATAAATTATGCAAGAAAATGAGAATATTGTTTGGCATGAACAACATATTACCAAAGATAAAAGAGAAGAACTGCTTAATCAAAAGCCATGTATTTTATGGTTTACAGGTTTAAGTGCTTCAGGTAAATCAACGTTAGCCAATGCCGTTGAAGTAGAACTGTTTAAACGAGGGCAAAAAACCTATTTACTCGATGGGGATAATGTGCGTCATGGTTTAAATAAAGATTTGGGCTTTAGTGAACTGGACAGAATTGAAAACATTCGAAGAATTGGAGAAGTAGCAAAACTTTTTGTGGACAGTGGACTTCTTACATTGACGGCGTTTATCTCTCCTTTTAAAAGTGACCGTCAAATTGCAAGAAGTTTGGTTAAATACGATGAATTTATTGAAATTTTTGTTGATACGCCAATAGAAGTGTGTGAACAAAGAGATCCTAAAGGATTATATAAAAAAGCACGAGATGGGGCAATTAAAAATTTTACAGGTATTGATTCTCCGTATGAACAACCAGAAAACCCTGAAATCCATATTCAAACAGACCAAAAAACGGTTCAAGAGTGTGCCGATTTAGTTGTGAATCATTTAATTAAATTTGGCTACATACAAGGCAATGAAAATGATTATGCGATTTAAGGGGTTAGTTATTGGTCATTGGTTATTAGTTATTGGTTTATGGGAGAAAGAATATGTTAGAACAAATTAATATGGAAGAGATAAAAAAAATTGCCATAGAAGCAGGAAGTGCGATTATGGAAATTTATAAGCAAGATTTTAGTGTGAAATATAAAGAGGATGAATCGCCTTTAACTCAAGCTGATTTAAAAGCCAATGAAATTATATGTACAGCTTTAGAGAAATTAAATTTAAAATTAAAAATTGAACATTTAACATTCAATCCCATTCCAATAATGTCAGAAGAGAATAAACAAACACCTTATGAAGAAAGAAAAAATTGGGATTTGTATTGGTGTATTGACCCAATAGATGGCACCAAAGAGTTTATTAAAAAAAATGATGAATTTACGGTCAATATCGCTCTTATTCATAAAAACAGCCCGGTTTTAGGAGTGGTTTATGCACCCGCACTTCATGAGCTTTATTATGCAAAAAAAGGTCAAGGGGCTTTTAAAGAGGTGTTGAGTGCTCAGAATTCAGTGTTCAGTGTTCAGAAATTGCCGTTGAGACAAAACAGTAATACTGCAAAAAATATTTCTGTTGTTGCTTCTAAGTCTCATTTATCTTCAGAAACTCAAGAATTTATTGATAACTTAGAACTGAACACTGAGCACTTAACACTGATTTCAAAGGGTTCTTCTTTGAAACTGTGTATGATTGCAACAGGTGAAGCCGATATTTATCCCAGACTCGCTCCCACAATGGAGTGGGACACAGCAGCAGCTGATGCTATTGTACGAGAAGCAGGTAAAATGATTTATCAATATGATAATAAAGTTTTGGCAACAGATTTTCTATCAACTATAAACCATCGACTAAAAACTATGGTTTACAACAAAGAGGAACTTCTCAACCCTTGGTTTGTTGTGGTTTAAATGATGGTTTATTTAGTCGCATTTTCTATTGTTGTTTTACTCTTTTTTTTAATTCAAAATAAAATCCGTGCCTCTTTTTTATTTGTTGGTTTGGTGTTGGTCTATTATTTTTTGGATTTGATTACGTTAGATAAAATGCTGCATGGGTTTGTTAATCCTTCTTTGATTACATTGGTTCTTTTATTGTTGGTTTCCATTGTGTTTGAAAAAACCTCTTTTATTGCGTTTATTTCTAACAAACTCTTTAGCCCATCGTATCGATACTCTTTACTTAAAATGTCTTTGTTTACTTCACTGTTCTCAGCTTTTTTAAATAATACAGCCGTAGTGGCTTCCATGATAAGTGTGGTTAATAAAAACAAATTTCATGCTCCTTCAAAACTGCTTTTACCTTTGTCGTATGCTGCAATTTTTGGAGGAACAATTACTTTAATTGGAACATCGACCAATTTATTAATCAACAGTTTTATGATAGAAAATCATCTTGAGCCTTTGGCTTTGTTTGATTTTATTTATGTGGGAATTCCCATAGCTTTATTGGGTGCTTTTGCTTTACTTTTTATTGCACGATTTTTACCCAATATCAAAGTGGATACCCAAAAGCAGAACTATTTTATCGAAGCTAAGGTATTAAACGATTCAAAACTTATAGGCAAAACCATTTTAGACAATCATCTTCGAAATCTGGAGTATCTTTTTTTAAGTGAAATTTTACGAGATAACAGCGTTACCTCACCTGTTAACCCCAATGAAATTATTAAAAAAGATGATATTTTACTTTTTACAGGAGATATTAAGCATTTGGCTATTTTAAAGCAGTTTCATGGCTTAAAACTTGAAGATAATTATCATACACTCAATGAAAATATTATAGAAGCCATTGTTTCCCATGAATCAATTTTAATCAATAAAACCATTAAAGAAACTAACTTTAGAAGTAAGTTTAATGCTTCGGTTATTGCCATTAAAAGAGGAAAAGAACAGTTATCCGGGAAAATAAGTGAAATTAAACTGCAAGTAGGAGATAGCTTAGTACTTGCCTATGGAAAAGATTTTTTAAAACGAGATAATATCGATAAGAACTTTTATCTGATTAACGATGAGCTCAAAATTGAAAAAAAACTTAACAACACTCAAAGCATCATTGTTTTAGGTGGATTCTTTTTGGTACTTTTTTTGAGTTTTATTGGTACAGTTGCTTTGGTTAAAGGTCTGTTTGCTTTGATGATACTTTTTATAGGATTACAATATATTTCGCTGGGAGAAATCAAACGTCGTTTTCCTTATGAACTCATGCTCATCATTGGATCCGCTTTAGGTGTCGCTACGGTCATGATTCAAAGTGGACTTGCAAACAATTTGGCCTATTTTATCAACAATGTTTTTGGTTCGTTGGGTGTCTTTGGTGCATTTATTGCCATTTATTTGATGACCTTTTTACTCACAGAAATTATCACCAATAACGCTGCAGCAGCATTGGCTTTTCCTATTGCGTATTCAACCGCATTAAGTTTTGACAGCAGTGTATTGCCTTTTGTAATGGCAGTTGCCTATGGGGCGAGTGCCAGTTTTCTTATGCCATATGGGTATCAAACCAATTTGATGGTGTACAGTGCAGGTGGCTATGATATGAAAACATTTTTTAAAAGTGGGATTGTAGTATCAGTTGTATATAGCATATTAGTTATTGGTTTAATTCCACTGTTTTTTCCTTTTTAAGCACCCCATTTCCATTCACTTTTCACCATTTACCTCTTACTACTCACTACTCACTACTCACTACTCACTTTTAACTTCTCACGTTCGCAAGAAAAAGAAACAATTAAGTGAATTTTAACTAAAATTCAAATTCTGAACAGTAAATTCAAAAGGAGTCAATATGTTAGCAATAAAAATAGACAATCCTGAAATAGAAAATCAATTTAAGCAATATGCAAAGCAGCATAAAAAAGCAGTAGAAGAAATCGTAAGTGATGCTTTGAAGATGTTTTTTGATATGAAAAAAGATGATGAGCTAATATATATAAAAAAAGACCCTATGAAGTATTTGCATAAAATAGAATATGATTATGAAGATGATGACGAAGATTTAAGCGATGTAAAACCATATAATCATGTAGAAGATGTAGCGTTGTACGTGCATAATTTAAGAAGAGTTAGAAATAAATGATTTTTTTAGATACTTGCTTACTGATAGATTACTCTAAAGAAAGAATTAATATTGATTTATCAAAGGACTATTGTATTAATTCTATAATTAGACTTGAATTTAAAGTGGGTGCATTAAATAAAAGAGAACTAAAAAAGATTAATAGAATACTTTCAAAAATAAATCTTGTAGATACTGACCAGTCTATTTTGGATTTAGCAGATTTGTTGGTTGAAAAATATACTTTATCTCATGGCATGAAAATATACGATGCAATTATTGCTGCAACTTGTTTGATATATGATTTACCTCTTTGGACATACAACAAAAAAGATTTTCATTTTATTAACGGATTAGTCTTAAAGGAAGAGAATATTGCAACACGATGAATTGACATTAAATATACTTAAAAGTATTGAAACCACTTCAAGCCAAAAATCATTGGCAAATGAACTTGAAATCAGCGTTGGAAAAGTCAATTATGTTCTTAAAGCTTTAGTTGATAAAGGTTTACTCAAAGCAGAAAATTTCTTTGCCAATAAAAATAAAAATCAATATAAATATTTACTCACAAAACAAGGTTTTCAAACTAAAATAGAATTAACTGAAAAGTTTATTCAAAGAAAAAAAGAAGAGTATGAGCAGTTACAAAAAGATTTAAAAAAGTTAAAAGAGAATCCAATAAAATGCGATTAACTATTTTTGAAATACAATCTATATTAGAAACATTTCACAAAGTTTTTCAAAGTGGAAAAGTTTATCTTTTTGGAAGTCGCCTTGATGACAATCAAAAAGGTGGTGATATTGATTTATATTTGGATGTTGAAAATAATAATAATTTGAACAGTAAGAAAATAAATTTTCTTACTCAATTAGAACAAAAAATTGGTGAACAAAAAATTGATGTAGTTTTTAAAAAAGATTCATCAAGACCTATAGAAAAAGAAGCACAAAAAGGAGTCGAATTGAATCTTCAAGTCATCAAATTAGAAAAATATTTTGAACAATGTGATAATCATATCCAAAGAATGGAAGCAGCCTATGCAAATGTAAAAAAAGTGTTGCCTCTTTCTCATCATCAATATGCAAAGTTAGATGATGAGATGGTCAAAAATATAGATCAGTTTTTATTTCGATTTTCGAAGCTTCAAGATACAATAGGCGATAAAATTTTTAAAACAATTCTTTTTCAATATAATCCAGAGTTTGAGAAGCTTACTTTTATCGATTTTTTGCATGAACTTGAAAAAAAAGAGATTCTTGTGAGTGCAAATGATTGGCAAATTTTGAGAAAAGCGAGAAATAATATAGCTCATCAATATGATGATGAACCAGAAGAGATGAGTCAAGCAATCAATGAGATTTTTGCTCAATTTGATACAATAAAAGAGATTTTTTTTAATTTAAAAAACAAATACTATATGGGGAATATAAAGTGAAAAATAAAATATGTGTAATAGGTCTAGGATATGTCGGGCTTCCTTTGGCTCATGCTTTTAGTAGTAAGTATGAGGTGGTTGGTTTTGATATAGCACAGTGGCGTATTGATGAACTTTCAAATGGATACGATAGAACTTTAGAACTTGATGAAAATCAAGTCAAAGAAGCACTCAAAAATGGGATGAAATTTACTTTAAATACTCAAGATATAAAAGATTGTAATATCTATATAGTCACTGTCCCAACTCCTATAGATAAACATAAAAAACCAGATTTAACCCCACTTATCAAAGCCTCTGAAACCATTGGAAAAGTGCTTAAAATTGGTGACATAGTGATCTATGAAAGCACTGTATATCCTGGGGCTACAGAAGAGGATTGTGTGCCAGTTCTAGAAAAATTTAGCGGTTTGAAATTTAATCAAGATTTTTACTGTGGATACTCTCCAGAGCGAATCAACCCAGGGGATAAAGAACACACTGTTACCAAAATCTTAAAAGTCACATCAGGAAGTACCCCAGAGATAGGGAAAAAAGTGGATGGACTTTATGCGAGTATCATCACAGCTGGGACTCATTTGGCTCCAACCATCAAAGTAGCAGAAGCAGCAAAGGTGATAGAAAATTCCCAAAGAGATATAAACATCGCTTTTGTCAATGAACTTTCAATGATATTTAACCGTCTAGGCATAGACACCAATGCTGTTTTAGCTGCAGCAGGAACAAAGTGGAACTTCTTACCATTTAAACCAGGTCTTGTAGGGGGACATTGTATTGGGGTGGACCCATATTATTTGACTCACAAAGCTCAAGAGGTAGGATACAATCCAGAGATTATCCTAGCTGGAAGAAGGCTCAATGACAATATGGGTATCTATGTAGCCAATCAAGTGGTAAAACTGATGATCAAAAAAGGGCATAAGATAGAGGGTGCAAGAGTTCTTGTCCTTGGTATCACCTTTAAAGAAAATTGTCCTGATATACGAAATAGTAGAGTAATCGATGTGATACGAGAACTTCAAGATTTCGGGTGTAGTGTAGAAGTATCAGATTATTGGGCAGATAAAGATGAAGTAAAACACGAGTATGATTTAGAGCTTATTGATGCTCCAAGCTTTGAAAAATATGAAGCGGTTGTATTAGCAGTGGCTCATGATAAATACAAACAATTAAATTTAGAATTAAACATTCAAAATTCAAAATTGGTAACTTTTGATATTAAAGGTATTTTGGACAATGCTGATGGGAGACTATAAATTTATTAAATTCATTCACAGAATGATTAAAATAAAATTTTAGTAATAAAAGTAAACATATGATAAAGTTTGAGGCAATTTTAGAGAACGATAATGAAATTTTTATTGAAAGGTAAGCGTATGGAAGATTACAAATTAATTGATTTTCAAATACTAGGAGATGAACGAGGTTCTCTCATAGCAATAGAGCAAGGATATGATGTACCTTTTGATATAAAAAGGGTTTATTATATTTTTGATACTAAAGATGGAGTTAACAGAGGTTTTCATGCTCATATCAATCTTAAACAGATATGTATAGCTGTAAAAGGTAGCTGCATTTTCGTGCTTGATGATGGGTATAAAAGAGAAGAGATAAAACTAGCTAATCCGAATCAAGGGCTTTTGATAGAAGGCCTTATATGGAGAGAAATGAAAGATTTTAGTCCTAATTGTATTTTAGTGGTTTTGGCAAGTGAACATTATAGCGAAAATGATTATATTAGAGATTATAATAAATTTAAGGAGTTTGTGATTGAAAAAGAAAAAACAGAGAAATATTGAACATTATACTGAAGAATATAATAAACATAACTTTGAGGATATTCAAGTACAATTTAGAAAAAAAGAAATTTTAAAACATTACTATGAATTTAATCCATCAATAGTGCTTGAGATTGGTTGCGGAATGAATCCTTTCTTTTTAGAAAATATAAAATTTGATAAATATGTAGTTGTTGAACCATCGAAATTTTTTTCTGAAAATGCTAATAAACTGAAGAATAGTCCTAATATATTTATTTTAAATGATTACTTAGAAAATATTATAGATGATATTTCTACAGAAAAGTTCGATTTAATTATATTAAGTGGACTTTTACATGAAATTATGGATATTAATAGTTTTATAAAAAAAATTAAATGTTTAGTGCATGAAAAAACAATTATACATATTAATGTACCAAATGCAAAATCATTACATAGAATATTAGCATATGAATCAGGATTAATAAAATCTTGTTTTGATATGTCTGACGCAAATTTAAAATTACAGCAACATAGAGTTTTTGATATGTGTAGTTTAATAAAATTAGTTGAAGATGAAGGCTTTAAAGTTCTTTCAAGTGGGAGTTACTTCATCAAACCTTTTACGCATGAACAAATGTATAATATTTTGAATAGAAAAATTATTGATTCAAAAGTAATTGAAGGATTTAATAATTTAATTAAATATTTACCTGAATATGGTTCAGAAATTTATGTTAATATAAAAGTTTAGATGAATCTTATTATTTATTCAGAAAAATATAAAATATTGTGGAACGAGTTTGTAAAAAATTCAAAAAATAGTTATTTCTTTTTCCAGAGAGATTATATGGAATATCATAGTGATAGATTTGATGATTTTTCACTTATGGCCTTTGATGAAGCAGATAAATTAATAGCAATATTGCCAGCAAATATAAAAGAAAATATTTTATACTCTCATCAAGGGCTTACTTTTGGTGGTTTTTTAGTAGATGATAAAATGAAGACAGAAACTATGTTAGAGATTTTTGAATCATTAAAACATTTTTCAAAAGAACAAGATATAAAAACAATAGTCTATAAATGTATACCATATATTTATCATTTAAAACCATCTGAAGAAGATAGATATGCATTATTTAGAAATAATGCAAAATTAATTAGAAGAGATGTTACTTCAACGATAAATTTAACGGAACAAGTTAGATATTCAAAAGGTAGAAAGTGGACAATAAATAAAGCAAAAAAAGAAGTAATAGAAACTTTTGAATCAGATGATTATGAAACTTTTTGGGAACTTTTAACTAGAGTTTTAGAATCAAATCATGAATCAAAACCTGTTCATACACTAGAGGAGATAAAAAAACTTGCTAATTTATTTCCTAAAAATATTAAATTATTTTTATCTAAAAAAGATAAAAGAATTGTTTCTGGAGCTTTGATTTATGAAAATCACAATATTGTACATACTCAATATTTAGCTAATAGTGAAGAAGGAAGAGAACTAGGAGCATTAGATTTACTGATAGACTATTTGATAAAAGATGTTTATAAAAATAAAAAATATTTTGATTTTGGGATATCAAATGAAGATGCTGGAAGATATTTGAATGCAGGTTTAATAGCACAAAAAGAAGGTTTTGGGGCAAGAGCTGTAGTACATGATTTTTATGAATTGGAGATAAAATAAAATGATTCCATTTTTAGATCTAAAAGGTATAAATGCTCAATATAGAGCTGAACTTATAGAAGCAAGTACCAGAGTAATAGATAGTGGTTGGTATATTCAAGGAAATGAGTGTAAAGAGTTTGATAAAGAGTTTGCCGAGTATTGCGGAACCAAATATGCTATCGGTGTGGCTAATGGTCTTGATGCACTTATTTTGATACTTAGAGCTTATAAAGAACTAGGAATAATGAAAGATGGTGATGAAGTTATTGTGCCATCAAATACCTATATAGCTTCTATCTTAGCGATTTCACAAAATAATCTTGTGCCTGTTTTAGTAGAACCAGATATAAATACTTATCTTATAGACCCATCAAAAATAGAGGAAAAAATCACTCCAAAAACAAAAGCTATTTTGCCTGTGCATCTTTATGGTCAAACTTGTGAGATGGATAAGATTGAGAAAATCGCAAAACAATATAATCTAAAAGTTATAGAAGATTCAGCTCAATCTCATGGTGCATACTTTGGAGATAAAAGAAGTGGAAACTTAGGGGATGCTAGTGGATTTAGCTTTTATCCTGGAAAAAATCTAGGAGCTTTAGGTGATAGTGGAGCTGTTACTACAAACGATGAAGAGCTAGCAAATACCATAAAAGCACTAGGAAACTACGGGAGTCATAAGAAATATGAAAATCTTTACAAAGGTGTAAATAGCAGACTCGATGAGATGCAAGCTGCAATGTTAAGGGTAAAGTTAAGACACTTAGATGAAGAGGTTAAAAAAAGAAGAGATATAGCAAACTATTATACAAAAAATATTTCTAATCCAAATATTATCTTACCAATTCAAAATTCAAAATTAAACATTCAAAATGATCAAAATCATGTGTGGCATCTTTTTGTGATAAGAACAGCTAAAAGAGATGAGTTACAAAAATATCTACTTGATAATGGTATCCAAACGCTTATTCATTATCCAATTCCACCACATAAACAAAATGCTTATAAAGAATGGAAGAATGAAAGTTACCCTATAAGTGAACAAATACATGATGAAGTATTGAGTTTGCCTATTAGTGGTGTACAGAGTTTAGAAGATACTATGAAAATAGTTCAGGTAATAAATGAATTTTAGACACGATATCAATGTACTCAGAGCTATTGCAATCTTATCGGTTGTACTGTATCATTTCAAAATTCCTTTTTTTAATGCAGGATTTATTGGAGTAGATATATTTTTTGTAATATCTGGTTTTTTAATGACCAAAATAATATATGAAAAATACATAAATGACAATTTGTCTATCTTTAGTTTTTATTTAGATAGAGCATATAGAATTATTCCAGCATTAGTAGCTTTACTGCTTTTTGTAATGATATTTGGATGGTTTGTTTTATTTCCATTGGAATACAAACAACTTGCAAAAGAGACAATATCAGCAATGGCTTTTGCTTCAAATATACTCTACTTTAAACAAAGTGGGTATTTTGATGCTAGTGCCGAAGAATTGTATTTATTGCACACATGGAGTTTGGCTGTAGAATGGCAATTTTATATTTTGTATCCAATTTTAGTTGTTTTATTTCTTAAATTTTTTCATACTAAATTTCTTAGATATATACTATTGTCTTTGTTCCTATTGTCTTTGTTGCTGTCAATATTTTTGACTGGTAAATATCCTACTGCATCATTCTATCTTTTACCAACTAGAGCATGGGAGTTGTTGGCTGGTGCAATAATTTACTTTTTCCCAATAAACTTTAAACCAGATAATAAATATAAATTTCAATTATTAGGTTTTTTAGTAATAATCACTTCGCTTGTCTTTCTAAATAATAAACTTTTTTGGCCATCTTATTGGGCTCTCTTCCCTGTTTTAGGAGCATATTTATTTATAAGTGCTTCATATCAAGAAGGTATATTATCTAAAAGTAAAGTTTTGCACTTTTTAGGTACGACATCTTATTCTATCTATTTATGGCATTGGCCTATATTTATATGGTTTAATATGAACTTGTGGTTAAACTCAATTGAATTTATTGTTTTAGCTATATCATTGTCAGTTGTATTTGGTTGGTTATCTACAGTTAGTGTAGAAAAATATTTTTTAAACATAAAAAGAAATCAAGATTCAAAAATAAAACTAAGTATATACTTAGTTTTATTATTTAGTTTTGTTTCACCTGCTATTTATATATATAAAGAAAATGGCATAGAAAGTAAAATAAGAACTATAAATATTAGTAAAAAAAAAGAGTTTTTAGAATACTATGAAAAATTACACAAGAAAGGTCTCAGTGAAGCATATATGCTTAAATGCGATTTTTATGATAATGACTTACAAAAGCGTAGAGAACAAATAGCACCAGAGTGTACAAATAGTCAAGTAGTATCAAGTAATTCTATATTTTTATGGGGAGATAGTCATGCACAAGCACTTTCTTATGGAATTAGAAACGAAATTAATGCTAGAAAATTACCAATTAATTTTTATCAAGTTGCAACATCAGGATGTCCACCAAGCTTAACTACTAATCCAAAATCTGGAAAGATAGATAATAATTGTAAATATTCCAATGAGTTTGCCTTAAAAGAAATAGAGAGAATTAAGCCAACAATTGTAATAATTGCTCAAGCTAATCATCATGAAGAAGTTAATTGGAAAGAAATAGCACAAGTTTTAAAAGAAAAAGGAGTTAAAGAGATTATTCTAATAGGACCAGTACCACAATATAATATTTCATTACCAGTAATATATGTAAGAAAGTGTTATAAATCAAGTAATAATTTTGTAAAACACGGGTTAAATAATAAAATTATAGATACTGATTATTTAATGTCAATAAAATATCACAATTCAAGTTTATTAACTTATATTTCTATATTGGAGTATTTATGTAATGAAAAAGGTTGCAATGTTATCCTTGACACTGTAAATGTAGATTTATTACTTGTTGATAATGGGCATTTAAGTCCTTCAGGTTCTATAAAAATTGTTAAATACATCTTTGATGTACTACAAGAAAAAGGAGTGTTTTATAATGACCTTAATTAAAACTACATTATTAAGTAGTGTTGCAACAGTGATTAAGATATTATCAAGTATTGTAATTAATAAGGCAGTTGCTTTGTATATTGGTCCTTCTGGTTTAGCTTTAATAGGACAATTCCAGAATTTTAGTCAAGCTATACAAATAATTTCTAGTGGGGCAATTAATACTGGAGTCACGAAGTATACTTCAGAATATTGCTCAAAAGAAAAAAGTATTCAATCATTATTTTCTACAAGTATTAAAATTTCTTTCTTTTTTTCAATTCTTATAGGATTTTGTATAATATTTTTTTCAGATTATATCGCTGTGCAATTATTGAAAACAGATAGATATAGTTATATTTTTATAATTTTTGGATTTACTTTAATTTTTTTTATATTGAATAATTATTTTTTGTCAATTCTTAATGGATTAAAAGAGATAAAAATGTTTATAAGTATTAGTATTATTCAAAGTATTTATAGCTTATGTTTTACAACTTTATTAATTGTATTTTATAGTTTTGATGGTGCGTTAATTGCATTTGTGACTAATCAGTCAATTGTTTTTATTATTATTATTTGGATGTTGCGAAAACATAAAATTATAAATTTTAACAATTTTAGAGGAAAATTTAATATTATAGAAGCAAAAAAATTAAGTAAGTTTATGATAATGACGCTTACTTCTGCACTTTCTGTTCCAGCTTCATATTTTATTATAAGAAATCAAATTGGAGAAACTCTTGGTTGGGATGTTGCTGGTTATTGGCAGGCATTAATTTCAATTTCTTCACTTTATTTATTAATAATCACAACAGCACTTAGTACTTATTATTTGCCAAAACTTTCTGCAATAAATTCTATAGAAACTTTAAAAAAAGAAATTTTTAATGGATACTATATAATAATACCAATTGTTTGTTTACTTGGTATGTGTTTATATATGATAAGAGAATTTATTATAATAGTATTATTTACAAATGATTTTCTTCCAATGAAAGAGTTTTTTATATATCAAATTTGTGGAGATGTCTTAAAAATTAGTTGTTTTTTAATTGGTTATGTTTTGATTGCTAAAGAAATGACAAAAATTTTTATTATTAAAGAATTGGTAATGTCAATTTTTTTCGTAGTAATAAGTGTTATTTTATTAAAGAATTATGCCTTGGAAGGTGTTTTTTTTGCATATATTATTACATATATAAGTAATCTTATTCTACTAATTATTATTTTTCAAAATTATACAAAGAAGGAAAAAAATGTATAAAATCATACTTCATCTTGGACTACCAAAAACTGCTACAACATCTTTACAAGTAAATTTATTAATG
The DNA here is from genome assembly GCA_020532185.1 of Candidatus Cloacimonadota bacterium. Taxonomy (GTDB): domain Bacteria; phylum Cloacimonadota; class Cloacimonadia; order Cloacimonadales; family WRIO01; genus JAGOCT01. The sequence goes on from JAJBBH010000036.1 coordinate 12,951, forward strand.
AAAGCACATCAAAAAGATAAAATTAATTTTTTAGGGAGACATAAGTCTTCCATATATTCAGACTATTATAATCCATTTGGTAATATTATTTCAATGTTATATGATGACTACCAATATTTTTATAATTTTGAGTTTATAGAGAGTAGTTTTAGGTTATTGTTAAAAAAAGATTTAATAAATGTTATTAGTGAAGAAAGTTTATTATTAAGTCATGAGAACAAGCATTTGATATTGATTCCTAGGGTTTCAAAATTACTTAATCAGTATAATTGTGAAGTATTGATTTCGTTGCGAGAACCTATGGATTTTTTATTTTCATATTATGTGGAATTATATAAATGGAGTTTTTTTAATATTGAAATGAATAATACATTTCAAAAGTTTGTTAATAATTTGTTAAAAAACTCTTCAAATTCAGAATATGATATTTTATTTTATGATAGAATTTTAGAATTAGTATCTAAAAATTTTAAGACTATTAAGATATTACTTTATGAAGACTTGAAAATTTCTCCAGAATGTTATATTCGAAATATTTCTGATGTTTTTTCTTTGGAATATGATTGGACTAAGAAATTATTTTTTATTGAAGAACAAAATAAAAAGAACTTTAATGAAAAAGGTAGATATAGTGAAGAAATAACATTAAATCAAAAATTAAATTCATTGGTAAAATTTTTAATATCATCAAGGTTTGGATATATTTTTAAAAAATTAAAATTTCTTAAATCATATTATTTTATTTTATTAAAAGTTTTGAGTAAAATTAAAATAATGAAAGCTAAATATCATCCAGCTTTGAAAATAGAGGATTACAATCAAGTAAAAGTTTTATTATCTAAAAATAATAGTTTTCTTACAAAAAAATATGGAATTCAATATGAAAAATTCAATAGTTATGGCTATGTATTAAATGATAAAAAAGTAGAAAGTTAAGAAGATGAAAATACTTTTATTAGGAGACTTTAGCTCTTTACACAAAAACTTGAAAGAAGGATTAGTTGAATTAGGGCATGATGTAAAAATTATATCTAGTGGGGATGGTTGGAAAGAAATTGAAACTGATATCGATATTGGAACAAAAAAAAGAGGTATAATTGGTAAGCTTGAAAAGTTTTTTAAGCTTATATGTGTTATGCCAAAATTAAAAAATTATGATGTAGTTCAATTGATATCTTCAGAGTTTTTTCCAAATATATTCCAGTTTAATAAATTTATAATGAGATATATTTTTAAAAATAATAGAAAAGTTTTTTGTGTTTGTGCTGGTTGTAATGATCCAATCATTGCAGATTATTTAGAAAACAAATTTAAATATCCTCAATTATATCAAGAGATTAAAAAGTTTAATAAAAAATTATGGTGTCAAACAAGATTGGGTCGATCTTATCATAAATGGATAGCAGATAATATAAATGGTTATATTCCAATCGTTTATGAATATGCGGAAGGATTTCGTATTTTAAAACATAAAAAATTATGTCCTACAATACATCTTCCAATTAATATTAAAGATATTAAATACAAAAAAAATAGTATAGGTCAAAAAATTGTCTTTTTTCATGGTCTTAATAGAGATGGTGTTAAGGGAACACCAATAATTCAAGAAGCATTGAAAAGGCTGAAAAATAATTATCCTGATGATGTTGAAGTAATAATAGATGGCAAAATGCCTTTACGAGAATATTTGAAATTCTTAGAAAAAGTGAATGTAGTAATTGATCAGATATATTCAGCCTCCATTGGTATGAATGCTTTGTATAATTTAGCGATGGGTAAAATTATAGTTGGAGGAGGAGAGAAAGAATCATTAGATGAACTGAATATTCAAGAATCTCCAATCATATCTATTCAGCCAAATATTGAAGATATTTACAAAAAACTGGAAGCAATTTTAAATAATAAAAATAAAATAGAAATAGTTGGTTATGAGTCTAGAAAATATGTTGAGAAATATCATGATTACAGTATGATAGCACAACAATATTTATCTACCTGGGAAAGATATTAGTTATGAATAAAATAAAAAATTTTATAATAAATTCGGTTTATTATAAATTGCCACAAAGTATTACAGAAAAAATAGATTTTTTACGTAGAAAAAAATACTATGATATTCACAATATTATTTTTATTCATGTACCAAAATCGGCTGGTACCTCAGTGTCGTATGCTATTTATGGGCAAACATTGGGGCATTTTAAAGCTAAAGATATTTCCAATACAATAAAAAACTTTGAAGACTGTTTTAGTTTTGGCTTAGTTCGAAACCCTTATGATAGAGTATATTCAGCTTATAACTTTGTCAAACAAAATGGTACAAGTGTAATGGGTGTAAAGAAGAATAGTGTATATCAAAGTGATATGTTTGAGTCATTTGATTCTTTTGTTTTAAATTGGTTAAGTGTAGTTGATGTGACAAAAGAAGATTATGTATTTCAACCACAGTATTTATTTACACACGATGATTTTTATAATCAGTTAGTAAAAAAGGTTTGGTATGTTGAAGATATGAGCACTTTCGAGAAAGAATTTAAAGAACTAAGTGGATTAAATATAAAAATAAATCATCTTAATCAAACAAAAGAAAATAAAAAAATAGAATTGAGTGATAAAGTAAAAGAAAAAATTTATGAAGTTTATAAAAAAGATTTTGAATTATTTGGTTATAAAAAATGAAAAAATTCAATATATTGCAACTTGTAACTGGACTTGGTGTCGGTGGAGCTGAAAGAGTTATATTAGATTTATCGAGAAGTTTAGATAAAGAAATATTTAATAACTATGTGGTTTCAATGTCTTGCCGAAAAGAACTTTTAGGCGAATTTCACATAAATGGAATTAATACAGTAGTATTGGATAAAACCAACTCAGTAAAAGATTTCATACTACTAATAAAATATCTCAATACCTTTGTCAAAAAAAAACATATTGATATTATTCATGCCCATCTTCCCCATGCTTTGATAGTAGGAAGTTTTGTTAAGTTATTTAATCCAAGAGTAAAGATAGTTTTTACTTCTCATAGTCTTAATATCGAATCTAAATTTAGAGAGATAATTATCTACTTATTGAAACCACTAAGAAACAGAGATATTGTATTTTCAAAAGATATTGTAAAATTTTTTTACAAAAAAAATTTTACAATCATCCCCAATGGAATAGATATAGAAAAATATCATATTCAAAAAGAAAAGTTCCCAATCTTTACCTATATTGCAGTTGGCAGGCTAGAGAGTATGAAAAATCATAAATTGTTGATAGAAATTGCCAATAAATTAAAAAAAGAAAATTATTTGTTTCAAATTTTAATTGTAGGAGAAGGAGAATTAAGACTAGAATTAGAAGAGTTGATAACAAAATATGGATTGGTTGGTATAGTCAAATTATTAGGATTGAGAAATGATATAGCAAATTTATTAAATCAGTCTCATTGTTTCCTAATGCCTTCGATTTATGAAGGATTGCCTATTTCGATGCTTGAAGCTGGTGCATCATCTTTACCAGTGATTACGACGCCAGTAGGGAGTATCCCTTCACTAGTAAACAATAAAAACGGGTATCTGTGTTTAGAAAAAGAGTTTGAAATGGCAATGAAAAAAGTCTATGAAGATTATTCTACGGCAAAGAAAAAAGGGGATATATTGTACAATAAGGTAAGAGAATTGTACTCTTTAAGTAGTGTTGTAAGAGAACATGAAAAATTATATTTAGAATTAAGCAAAGTGTAGGTTATGGCGAATAATATTGATAAAAAAACAGTAGAAGGTTTTGGTGAGGAGTGGTCAAGATTTTCTCAAGATAAATTGGAAGTGCACGAACATGATGAATTATTTTCGAAGTATTTTATAAATTTTCCATTTGAGAAATTTGGTACCAATGTAGTAGCTGCTGATATTGGATGTGGTAGTGGAAGATGGGCAAAGCAAGTTGCTCCTAAGGTTGGAATACTTTACTGTGTGGATGCAAGTAGCGAAGCTTTGGATGTTGCGAGAGGAAATCTTAAAGGGTTTGAAAATGTGGTGTATCTAAACCAGAGTGTGAATGATATGACAATACCAGAAGAAAGTTTAGATTTTGCATATTCTTTAGGGGTTTTACATCATATTCCTAGCACTTTAAATGGTATTAAAGCAAGCGTATCAAAACTTAAAAAAGGGGGATATTTTTTGGTTTATTTATATTATTATTTTGATAATAAACCTATATATTTTCGTTATATTTGGAAAGTATCTGACATCTTTAGAAAGTTTGTGTCGAAGTTACCAGCAAAGTTAAAATTTTTTATCTGTGATATGATTGCATTGCTAGTGTATTTACCATTAGGAAAACTTTCTTGGATTTTGGAAAAAATCGGAGTAAATGTTTCAAATATACCTTTAAGTTTTTATAAAGATACAAGTTTTTATACGATGCGAACAGATTCCTTAGATAGATTTGGTACACAATTGGAACAACGATTTACCAAAGAACAAATTGCTGCGATGATGCGAAGTGCTGGTTTGTGTGATATTATTTTTAATGAAGATGCCCCTTATTGGGTAGCGATTGGGAAAAAGCAGTAATATTATGGAAAAAAACAGATGAATATTTTGATTACGGGTGGGGCAGGATATATAGGTAGTCATGTTGTAAAGTTATTAGGTCAAACTACACAACATAACATTATAGTTTTAGATAATTTATCTACAGGTTTTCAACATGCTATCTTATATGGAAAATTAGTAATTTGTGACTTATCAATTATTAAAGAGGTTGAAAAAATTTTTCAACATAATAATTTTGATATTATAATTCATTTTGCAGCGAGTATTGATGTTTCAGAGTCATTGTCGAATCCTTTGAAATATTATGAAAATAATACACTCAATAGTATAAATTTGATAAAGATGGCATTAAAATATAAAGTAAAAAAATTTATTTTTTCTTCTACGGCAGCAGTTTATGGTAATAGCAAGAAAATGTTTGTTAATGAAAACGATGACACACAGCCTCTTAATCCATATGGCTGGAGTAAGCTTATGACTGAAAGAATTTTAATGGATATGGTAGGGGATACTCAAGATTTTGAATATATTATTTTAAGGTATTTTAATGTCGCAGGTGCATCAGCTGATGGAAAATTAGGCTCTTATAATAAAAATGCAACACATTTAATCAATATGGCAACAAAAGTAGTTGTTGGAGAATTAGAAGAGATGTTTGTTTTTGGAAATACATATAATACAAAAGATGGTACTTGTATAAGAGACTATATTCACATTGATGATTTGGCAAGTGCTCATTTGAAAGCTGTTGAATATTCTGGTTCAGGAATTTTTAATTGTGGATATGGGCAAGGTTATAGTGTAAAAGAGGTAATTGAAACAATGAAAAAAGTAAGTGGTAAAGATTTTAAAATTAATATTGTTGGAAAAAGAATTGGAGATATTGAGGCAATAGTTGCAGATAATAAAAAGATTTTGACTAAGATGCAATGGCATCCACAGTATAATGATTTAGATTTTATTTGTAAATCTTCTTTGGATTGGTATAAAAAACAATGTGCAATGTAGTTGTTATTATCCCTTCTTATAAAGTTTCGGAATATATTAAAGGGGTAATTCAAGATATACCTGCGTTTGTTAAATATATCATAGTGATAGATGACAAATGTCCACATAATAGTGGTAAAATAGCTGAGTCTATAAATGATGAGAGAGTAATAGTTTGTTATCATAAAGAGAATCAAGGTGTTGGTGGAGCTGTTATCACTGGATATAAAAAAGCTTTGACGCTTGGGGCTGATATTGTGGTCAAAATTGATGGTGATGGACAAATGGATTTAAGTTATATGCAAAAACTAATTCAACCAATATTAGATGGAAAAGCAGACTATACAAAAGGGAATAGATTTACTGATTTTAAAGCATTAAGACAGATGCCAAAGTTAAGACTTTTTGGAAATAGTGGTTTGTCTTTTTTAGTGAAAGCTGCTTCTGGGTATTGGAATATAATGGATCCAACTAATGGATATACCGCTATCAAAAAGCATGCTTTAGAAGAGCTAGACTTAGAAAATATATCAAAAAGATACTTTTTTGAATCTGATATGTTGATAAATTTAAATCTTGAAAATGCAGTTGTAGTAGATGTAGATATTCCTGCTAAATATGGAAATGAACAAAGTTCATTAAGCATAACAAAGACATTAGTGAGTTTTCCACCTAAGCTTTTTAAAGGGTTATCTAAAAGAGTCTTTCTGAAATACTTTGTATATGATTTTAATATGGCTTCACTCTATTTGATAATAGGTTTACCAATGGTATTCTTTGGAACAATTTGGGGGTCTCTTAAATGGATTGAAGCAATCGTAAATAATATAGAAACGACAACAGGAACTGTAATGTTAGCTGTTTTACCTATTATTTTGGGAACACAATTTTTATTACAAGCAATACAAATTGATATGAATAATATTCCTGCAAAAAGTGCAAAATAAAATGTTTGTTTCTTTACAATATCTTCGAGGATTTGCTGCTATAATTGTTGTATATTATCATATATTTGGTACATGGGGAGGTAATCAAGGTGTTGCCATTTTTTTTGTAATTAGTGGGTTTATCATGGCTTATTTAATTAATGAAAAGCAAAGAGGGTGGGAGCATTTTTTATTATCAAGATATTTAAGAGTAGCTCCTTTGTATTATATTGCAACTTTATTGGTTTTGTTGTTAGGTATCGGATATGACCCTAGTGTATTAAGAATTATTACAAGTTTTGGTTTTATATCATTGGGTACAGTACTTCCTGTTGGTTGGACTTTGACATATGAGTTTATATTTTATAGTATATGCACATTTGCAATTGCCATGAGTTTTTTTAAATTAAAAAAAGAGTATATGATTTATACTATTCTCATTCTAATTGATATTGCATTATATACTATATTATCCTATAAAAATTATGACTATGGACATTATTTTTTAGTATTTTTATATGGAATGGTACTTTACAGGTTGTATTACAGTACTTTGTTTGAAAAAAGAAGTTACTTTATGGCTATCATGACATTAGTAATTTCAATGATAATAATCTCTATAACTGAAATAAAAATTAATTTTTTTATAGAATATGGTGTTATGGCTTTTTTATTGGTAGGCGTTATGTTGTATTTTGAAAAACATAATATACTGAATAAAAAAGTAGACTTTTTATTGCTTCTTGGTAATGCTTCATATTCTATATATATAAGTCATTGGATTGTTATACAAGTGTTTTCTTTACAAAAAATAAGTTTATTTTTTGTATCTATTGTAATTGGAGTTTTAGTTTATTTTATTATTGAACGGCCACTTCATAAATACACTAAACATTTATTAAATAAAGAATATAAAATTAAGGGTTTTGATAATGAAAAATAAAAAGATTAATATTCCACAGTCTCATGAAGAATACATGGATAAATGGACAAAAATATATCAAAATACCAATTATGATTCAGGTTTGACTGGTTATTTTTTAAAGAAAAGTCATGAATGGTCTGAAAAAAAATTTGATAAAACAATGAAGTTTAAAAAGGTACTTGAAGTTGGTGTAGGTTCAGGAATACATATTGACTATGTACAACATCAATTTGATGTTTACTATATGACAGACTTACAAGAATCATTTATAAATCAAGCTAAAATCAAAGCAAACGATAAAATCGTATTCCAAATTGAAGATGCTACAAAACTATCATTTGAAGATGATACTTTTGATAGAGTTATAGCAACTCATATCTTAGAACATGTCCAAAATCCACATGAAGTTTTAATGGAATGGGCAAGAGTTTTAAAACCAGGCGGGATACTTACCATTGTACTTCCATGTGACCCTGGAGTTGCTTGGAGACTAGGGCGATACTGTTGTGCTAGAAAAAGTTTTATCGAGCAAGGGATAGATTACGATTATTGGATGGCGAGAGAGCATATCAATCCTATTAATAACTTAGTTTCATTTATAAGAACTTATTTTAATAATATAGATGAAAGCTGGAAACCTTTTAGCGTTCCATCAATGGATTTAAATCTGTTTTATATAGTTCATATAAGGGTATAAGATGACACTATTTCAAATATTCTTAACAGTAAGTTGTGTTTTAATGATTTCTATAGGACAACTAATGTTTAAAAGAGTGAGTCTAAATTTAAATCAAAGTAATGATTTCCTATCTTATGGTGTATTTGGCACTTTTACTTTGGCAATAATTATTTATGGATTTGCGACAATATTTTGGATTTATCTTTTAAAAACTATTCCTCTTAATCAAGCTTATAGCTTTATGGCATTGAGTTTTATTTTTGTAACACTTGGAAGTGTTTTCTTTTTTGGAGAAAAGATAACTATAAATTTTATTCTTGGCTTGAGTTTGATTATTATTGGGCTTTTAATCATTGCTAATTCCTATTGAGGAAAAATAAATGTTGAAAATTTTAGAAAAAATAAACATATATTATGTGGTACTTTTTTCATTAATAGTGAAATTAGTAGTATTCTTTCTTATTCCAAATTTGGAATTTCCTGATAGTAGAACATATATGAAAGCTGGTATTGAGTTGTTTGAAGAGAAACAAATACAAATTCATAATGTCATGCCATTACAACCTATCATTGCATACCTATTACAAGAACAAGAATTTCTCAAGATATTTAATATTATTATCTCTTCATTGACAATTTTTCTAATATATCAGTTAAGTTTAAAATTATTTAAGGGAAATACTTATGCAATGTTAGCTGCAGTTATAGCTGCAATATATCCATATTTTATTTTTTATTCAATTACTGGATTGACAGAGTCTTTGTATATATTTTTATTGTTGAGTGTATTTCTACTTTTGTACAATCAAAAATTTTTTCTCGCTTCTCTTGTTCTTGTAATATCTATTTTGCATAGACCCATTTTAGATCCATTGGCACCAATTTTAATATTTGTTTTTGCATTTTATTTACATCAATTTTCTTTAAAAAATTCTATGTTAAAAGTTTTGCAATATGTTTTAGTCTATATAGTTTTGATGTTCCCATGGTGGCTTCATCAATATAATAAATATGATAATTTTGTACGATTGAATTTAGGAGAAGGGTTAGTTTGGTATGCAGGAAATAATCCACTTAATAAAAGTGGTGGTGGAGTTTTAGGTGGCACTAAGGGTACAGATTTAGATATTACTCAATTTACTCATATTGAGAACTATTTTGAAAGAGATAAGGTTATGAAACAGTATGCTTTGGATTTTATAGTAAATAACCCTACAAGATTTATAGAATTAGCTGGATTAAAATTTATAAGGTTTTGGAGGTTGTGGCCGTATGCTCCAGAGTATGAAAAAGTACATTACATTATTATATCTTTGATGAGTTATGGAGTGATGCTTTTGTTGAGTATAATATTCTTGATAAAATATTTAAAAAATTATTTTAGAATGATTTTGCCTATTTTACTTTTGGTAGGATATTTCACAATTGTACATATGATTTTGATTGCTTCTATTCGTTATCGATTACCTTTGGAACCATTTTTGATTATATTTGCAAGTTATAGTTTAATCAATATTATGAAAAAGAGAGAAGATGCTTCTTGACATTGTTAATGTGATATATTGTTTAACTTTATTATTGATAATACATAAATATTATAATATTAGCTTCCTATATATGTTTTTATTGATGTTACATCTGTTTGCTATTTTTATTTTTAATGGTTTTTTGTTTGAACCAAGCTATATGCCTGACCAATTTAGATATTTGGAGATTGCTAAGGATATTAGAATTTTCAATGTAGAGGAGATTATTCTTCATCCAAAAAATAATGTTTTTTTTTCTGGCTTATTTTTTGGACTTTTCCCTATACCATTTATTGAGTCAGTATATTCTTTAGGAATGATAAATTATTTGTTATTTGTTTATGTATTTGTTTTTATGCATAAAAGAAATTACTTAAATTCTAAGTTTATAACTTATTTTTATTTATTTTTTCCAAGTTTATTACTTTATTCATCATTAGCATTAAGAGATATGTTAGTATTTTGTATATTGTTTTTAGGAATATACTACTTAATCTTTACAAAAAGTTATGTTCAAGGTATATTTTTATTTGTAGTATTATATTTCATAAAATTTCAGAATTTAATTTTTGTAATGATTGCTTTTGTAATGAGTATTATTAAAATAAAACGAATAAATTTTAGTAAATTGTTATTAATAATTCTTACTATTAGTTTATTGATTTTTTTATTTTCTAATTTTTTAGCTATAGAAAAATTGAATTTTTATAGATGGGCTTTTTATAATGAAAATCTTGGTAAAAGTTCAGAATTATTTGTTCCAATACTTTCTTATACAGATTTATTGATTCATTTTATTCCAAGTAGTTTAAATTTTTTATTTCGTCCTTTACCATGGGAAGAATTTGGTATTTTACAATTAGTTCAATTTGTGGAAAATATTTTTTTAGGAATTATTATATTTGTCATTATTACTCAAAATTATAAATATAAGTTATGGATGTTATCCGAAGTTAAGTTTTTAAATTTCTTTTTATTCTTAAGTTTGATAGTCTATGGATTGGTAATTTACAATAGTGGGACAGCAGTTAGATACAAATTTCCTTTTATTGCAGTCTATATAATATATTCTTGGTATTTTATATATCAAGCAAAGCAATTATTGAAAAAGAGTGATATATGTGCGGAATAGTTGGTTTTATAGATAAAAATCAAAATCAAGATATTTTAAGTGATATGCTTAAAATTCAATCATATCGAGGCCCAGATGATAGAGGAACATATTTTGACGAAAAAAGTGGAGTTCACTTTGGGCATAATAGATTATCTATTCAAGACCTTAGTTCACATGGGCATCAGCCTTTTATAAGTGATTGTAGCAACTATGTGATAGTTTTTAATGGAGAAGTGTATAATTTTAAAACTATAAGAGCAGAACTTGAAAATTTAGGCTATAAGTTTCTCTCAAATAGTGATACAGAAGTGATACTTTATAGCTACAAAGAGTGGGGTATAAGATGTATCGATAAATTTGTAGGAATGTTTGCTTTTACTATTTTGGATAAACTTCAAAATAAACTTATTTTAGTGCGAGATAGGGCAGGGGTAAAACCTCTTTATTATTACACAGATGAGAATCAATTTATGTTTTCTTCTGAAATTAAATCATTTCATAAACATCCAGAGTTTAAAAGAGAACAAAACTTAGAAGTGTTGCCTTACTTTTTTCAGTTTGGGTATATACCAGCACCTTATACGATATTTAAAAACTGTTTTAAACTAGAAGCTGGGAATTATCTGGAGTTGAGCCTTGGAAATCTAGAGTTTAAGATTACAAAGTATTGGGATGTAAATGATTTTTATCTACAAGAAAAGTTTACAAAAAATGAAGATGAAATTTTAGAAGATATTGAAGCCATACTAGATAATGCTATTGATTTAAGAATGGTATCTGATGTACCTGTTGGAGTCTTTTTAAGTGGTGGATATGATAGCTCGCTTGTGGCTTCAATATTAGCTAAAAAGCAAGGGAAAAAAATAAATACTTTTACTATAGGATTTGATGATGAAAAGTATAATGAAGCAAAACATGCTAAAACGATAGCGGAGTATCTTGGTACAAATCACACAGAGTACTATATGAAAAACAGTGATATGTTGGATTTAGTAGAAAAGTTACCATTTTATTATGATGAACCATTTGGAGATAGTTCAGCACTTCCTACTATGATAGTATCAAAGTTAGCAAGACAAAGTGTAACAGTAGCATTAAGTGCAGATGGTGGAGATGAGGCTTTTTGTGGATATAGTAAATACTTTTTTTTAAATAAATTTCAAAATATTTTCTCAAATAGCTTCAAGAAGGAAGTTTTAAAAGCAGGATTAAGCCTTTTTAGTGAAAACAGTGTGGAATATATAAACGAAAAATTGCCAAAAAATCTAAGACAAACAAATATCAAAGATAAATATACAAAATTTCAAAGAGCTATCAATAGTGATAGTTTAGAAGAGATGTTTGAAAGTGCAAGTAGTTATGTAGATAAAAATGAAATTATTAAATTTTTAAAAGTTAGCAAGAAGCAAGAAGTATTTAAAAAATGGGAGAACATAGGAAGTATTGAGTTTTTAAATCAAATGATGGCATGTGATTATAAGCTATTTATGAATGATGATGTACTTACAAAAGTTGATAGGGCAACAATGAGTGTAAGTCTTGAGGGTAGAGAACCTTTACTTGACCATAGGATAATTGAGTATATGGCAAGAGTACCACTAGATATAAAATATAAAAATAATCAAGGAAAATATTTGTTAAGGCAAGTTCTTTATAAATATCTTCCAAAAGAGATGGTTGATAAACCAAAATCAGGATTTCAAATACCACTTAATGAATGGTTAAGAGATGAATTAAAGCCATTGGTATTAAAATATTTAGATGATTCAAAACTAGATGAGAGTATTTTTAATATTGAAGAGATAGCCCAGATAAAAAAAGGATTTTTTGCTGGAGTTGATGTAGGTACAACAATTTGGTTTATTTTGATGTATCAGATGTGGAAGGAAAAATGGCTTGACTAAAAAAATACTATTTGTAGTAAATGTAGATTGGTTTTTTATCTCTCATAGATTACCATTAGCACTAGAAGCTTTAAAAAAAGGCTATGAAGTTTATATCGCTTGTGGAATAACTGACAAAAAAGAGTATTTAGAAAATATTGGTTTGGTAGTTCATCCTCTTAATCTATCACGAAGTGCTATTGGACTAAAAGGTGAGATAAAAGCCTTTAGTGAGATATATACAATACTAAAAGAGATAAATCCAGATATAGTTCACTTTGTAACTATCAAGCCAGTGCTTTATGGGGGTATAGCTTCAAGATTTTTAAACATAGGTAAAAAAGTATTTTCTATATCAGGGCTTGGATTTATATTTATCAAGCAAGGACTTAAAGCTTCGATAGTAAGAATGTTGATAAAAACAATGTATCGATTTGCCCTTGGTGGTAAAAATTCTCATGTAATAGTTCAAAACCCTGACGATAAAGTAGTGGTAAACTCTATAGTAAAAGTGCCTATTACTTTGATACGAGGGTCTGGAGTTGACTTATCACAATATCAATATGTACCAGAAAACAATGACAATATGAAAGTATCAATGGCTTGTAGGCTTCTAAAAGACAAAGGGGTTTTTGAGTATGTGGAAGCAGCTAGGATAATTAAGAATTTAGAATTTAAAATTGAGAATTATAGTAATGTAGAGTTTGAACTATATGGAGATATAGATATGCATAATCCAGCTAGTTTGACTAGTGAAGACCTAGAAAAGATAAAAAAAGATGGTTTTGTGAAACTGTATGGACTTAGTAATAATATTGCAAAAGTATTTCGTGACTCAAATATAGTAGTACTTCCATCATATAGAGAAGGATTACCAAAAGTGCTTATAGAAGCTGCTGCTTGTGGTAGAGCTGTAGTGACTACTGATGTGCCAGGATGTAGAGATGCTATAGAGCCAAATGTTACGGGATTACTTTGTAAAATAAAAGATGCAAATTCACTCATTGGGCAAATAGAAAAATTGATAGTGGATAAGAATTTACGAAATAATATGGGAAAGGCTGGAAGAAAATTAGCAGAGAAAGAATTTGATATAGATGAAGTAGTAAAAAAACATTTTGCTGTATATGAAGGTAATTTATGAATAAACTCTTAATCACAGGCTCATCAGGCTTTGTAGGAAGCTACTTCATAAACAAATATAAAGAAAAATTTGAGATAAAATCGTTTAGTTTTTTAAACGATGATTTTGACTCTTTAGACTGTAGTGATGTTGATGTGGTTTTTCATCTATCAGCTTTGGTGCATCAAATGGGTGGAGCGAGTAGTGAAGAGTATGAAAGAGTCAATGTCACTCAGACTTTAGAACTTGCAAAAACAGCAAAAGAAAGTGGTGTAAAACAGTTTGTATTTATGAGTACTGTTAAAGTATATGGGGAAGAGAGTGATGATATTTATACGGAAGAGAGTGCGTGTAAGGCTGAAGATGAATATGGAAAGAGTAAACTTAAAGCTGAACATGAACTGCAAAAGCTTGAAGATGAAAACTTTAAAGTTAGTATTATCAGAACACCAATAATCTATGGGTATGGAGTAAAAGCAAATATCAAATCTCTTGTAAACTTAGTGAGTAAAATTCCATTACTTCCTTTTGGTGAGATTGATAACAAACGAAGTCTGGTTTATATTGGCAATCTTTGTCATTTAGCAGATGAGGTGATAATTCAAAAGCAATCAGGGATATTTTTATGTGCTGATGATGAACCTTTAAGTACTTCACAACTCTGCAAGTTAATAGCTAAAAATTTAAACAAAAAAATATATTTGATAAAGATACCATTTTTTGAGACTTTATTGAAAGTTTTAAAACCATCATTTCATAAACGATTTTATAGAAGTTTGGAAGTGGATAATCGAATCACAAAAGAGAAGTTGAGTTTGAAAAATCCCTATAGTGTGGAAGAGGGAATATCTTTGATGCTCAAAGATTTTAGGGGTTAGTTGATAGTGTTTAGGGGATAGTAGTAAATAGTTGACAAAAAGGCGTAAATGATATATACTTATGGTATATATCAATAATATAAGAAGGGTAGAACTATGACAATGATGGCAAAAGTTTTTAAAAACGGTAGAAGTCAAGCAATAAGATTACCAAAAGAGTATAGAGTTGATTGCGAAGAGGTTTATATTGAAAAAGTGGGGCATTCGTTGGTTATTATTCCAAAGGAAAAATCAAAATGGGATATTATGAGAAATGCTGTTGAGGATTTTGATGGATTTGAATTTGAAAGAAACCAACCTGAGCAACAAACAAGAGAGCTGTTTTAAACAAAGGAGACTTTTTGATATATATTCTTGATACAAACATCATCTCATATATTATAAAAAATAGAGATTTTTCATTGATTGATAAGTTTGAAACAATTGCAAAAGAACATAAAATAGGTGTATCATCTATTACAGTAGCAGAGTTGTATTATGGAGTAAAAAAAAGAGGCAGTCAAAAGTTAGAAGCATTGGTAAGTGAGTTTTTGTTGCCCCTTGAGCGATACCCATTTGATGAGAATGCTGCTTTTGAATATGGAAACATAAGATCTACTTTAGAATATAAAGGAAATACAATCGGACCAAATGATCTATTTATCGCAGCTCATACAAAATCATTAAATGCAGTATTGGTAACAAATAATGTGAAAGAGTTTGAAAGAGTAGAAAATTTGAGTTTGGAAAACTGGGTTTAAAATATAAGAAGTTTAAAATTATGTATAATTTAATTTACAAAATAGAACTTTCATAGTATAATTGTAAGTCAATTTATACAAGGTAGTTATATGATAGAGATATTTCATAATCAAAATGCAATCGCATCGTTTATCAAAGATAATAGAAACTTTATAATAGACTACAAAAATTTTGATATAAAAAATTCTATTGCACTTTCACTGCCAAATACTCAAAAGATATATCTGTATGATTACAAATTTCCACCTTTTTTAGAGAGTTTTTTGCCTGAGGGGTATTTGTATGAGATATTTAAAAATCTCTTATCTAAAGAGTATGGTAAGGTAGATGACTATTTAATATTTTCACTTTTAAGTAGTAATATCCAATCAAGAGTAGAGTTTCTAAGTGATTTACAAAATAATATAGAGTTTCCTACATTGGATATCGATGAGATATTGACTAATGATAGCAATGATACTTTTAACAGTCTTTTGCAAACTTTTTTAAATAAAAATGCTATCAGTGGAGTACAACCAAAAACTATAGCACTATTAAAAGAGAAAGAGAACCTAGATACAAAAGAGTATATCATCAAAACCTGGGGTAATGAATACCAAGATTTAGCACTCAATGAATACTTTTGTCTGCGAGCTGTACAAAAAGCAGGAGTAAAAACAGCAAACATAAAACTATCAAAAAATAATAAGTTTCTCATAGTAGAAAAATTTACACTTAAAAGTGATGGAAGTTTTTATGGATTTGAAGAGATATTGTCTTTGATGGATAAAAACAAAGAGAGTAAATACGATGGAAGCTATGAGCAAATAGCGAAGACTATTTACTCCTATACGACTTACAAAAAAGAGTCGATGGTAGCCTTTTATAAAACGGTGGTGATGAATTATTTGCTTAAAAATGGTGATGCCCATCTAAAGAACTTTGGATTGCTTTATGATGATGATTTTAAAAATATATTTTATTCCCCTGTGTATGATGTGGTTAATACGGTTGTGTATATCCACAAAGACAAACCAGCCCTTATGCTTGAGGGCAAAAAGATTTGGCACTCAAAAGATACTCTTATCAAATTTGGTCAAAAAAGTTGCCTTTTGACTTTAAATGAAGCAAAAAAGTATTATGCGGAGTGCTTTGAGGCACTTGTGTGGGCTATAGATGAGCTTGAAAGTTATTTGACTGAAAATCCAGATTTTAAAATAGGCAAAATGATGCTGGATAGCTGGAAATTATCTTTGCAAGAGGTTACTATAAAGGAGCTTGATGATGATATTATCAGAACTTGGAAAAACTATTAAAAGTTTACGGCAACAAAAAGGGATATCTCAAGAGAGTTTATCAGCACAAGCGAATATCTCAAGAGCAACATTGTCAAAACTAGAAAATGGATATATTGCAAATATAAGTATTGTAACTGTCAATCAAATACTTTCATTGCTTGGATATGAGATAGATATCAAGCCAATGAATCCCTTTATGACATAGGAAATAATATATGATATATATGATTTTATTTTTAATATCTTTCGTTCTTACATACCTCATAAAGAGTTATGCTATTAAAAAATCACTTATAGCAGTGGTAAATGAACGAAGTTCACACAATATTCCTACTCCTCATGGAGGAGGAATTGCTGTTGCCATTACATGGTTTATAGGACTTTTTTATTTATATTATATCAATCAAATAGACCCAACTCTTTTTACTGCTTTGATGTTTGGTTGTATTATAAGTGTTGTCAGTTTTTTTGATGATATGTATGAACTCAGTGCTAAGCTACGATTGTCTGTACACTCTTGTGTAGCGGTTATTGGTATATGGGTTATGGGTGGATTAAATGTCATTGATTTTGGCTTATTTAGCATTGAAAACCCAATTATTACCAATATATTTGCTTTTTTACTTATTGTTTGGTTTATCAGTTTGTATAATTTTTTGGATGGTATCAATGGCTATGCAGGTAGTGAAGCTGTGTTTTTATGTGTGGCTGGTTTTATTCTTTTTGGTGGGAATCATTTTATCGTATTAGCAGTTTCAGTGTTGGGATTTTTGTTTTGGAATTATAATCGAGCCAAAATATTTATGGGGGATGTAGGCAGTACACTTTTGGGGTATAATGTGGCTATTTTTACACTTTACTATGCCAATTTTGAATCTTCAAATCTTTGGATTTGGATTGTATTTTTTGGTTTGTTTTGGTTTGATGCCACCGTAACGTTGATACGAAGAAAACTCAATGGTGAAAAGTTATCACAAGCCCATAAAAAACACGCTTACCAAAGGCTTACTCAAGCAGGTTGGAGCCATTTTAAAGTCACCAATTATGCCATAGCAATAAACTTGTTGCTTTTTGGAATAGTTATAAGTGTTTCCAATATCTTTGTCGCTTTTATAGTAACTCTTATATTGTTATTAAGTACAATGTTGTTTATAGATAAAAAAAAGGCATTTAACTGATGTTTAGAATAGATAAACGTATACTTAATTTTTTGGTGATTGCAATTGCCACTACCATTACTTTTTGGTGGTCTTTTTTTATTTTTCATCAGGATATGATTTGGGAAGTGGTGGCTTTTGTTTTGGGAGTTCGGATTTTGGCTTCCATTTTTCTTTTTAAAGATTACAGTTTAAGTTGGAGAAAGGCAACGACTCGAACTTTTTTGATTAAAACGGTGGTTTATTTTGCGGCATTTATTGTCTACTTACCGTTTGTATATGGTAAAGTCCGTTTTGCTCTTTTGGCTTCGGAAGCGGCTTTTTATTTATTGTTTATTACGTTTTTAATGTATGTTTACAGTTATATTATCAACAGAAATACAACCTATAAAGATAAAACGGTGGTGATTTATGGAGCAGGAAAAGCAGGAATCAAACTGGAAGAGGAGTTTAGAAACTCTGCATTTAAAGTCAAATATTTTGTGGATGATGACAAGATTTTACAAAAAAGAAGTATTGATGGGGTTAAGATTGTTTCTAAAAAAGAGTTAAAGAGATTAACTAAGAAGGAAAAAAAGTTTGATTTGCTTGTCATAGCCATGCCAAGTGCCACGACAAAACGAGTTAAAGAGATTTATGAACGACTCAATCCTTACTTTAAAACCATTAAAATTTTACCCTCACTGGAACAAATTTTACAAGAAGAATTGTTTTCTACCCAACTTAAAGACATATCAGTAGAAGATTTATTAGCGCGACACCCTAAAGATTTAGACAAAACACTCATTGAAAGTTTTATTAAAGACAAAACAGTGTTAATCACTGGTGCAGGTGGCAGTATTGGAAGTGAAATAGCACGACAGTGTGTCCTTTTTAATGCCAAACAGCTTATTTTGCTTGACCACAGTGAATACAATTTATATGCGATTGCAGAAGAGTTGTGTGAATATAAACCAAAACTTGTGATGCAATCGGTGGTCAATAAAGATTTTCTGGATAAAACTTTTGAAGCACATAAACCCGATATTGTCATACACGCAGCAGCGTATAAACATGTGCCATTGGTGGAGGACAATATCACAGAAGCCGTGTTAAACAACATTATTGGAACAAAAAACGCCATTGACTGTGCCATTAAACACCACGTGCAAAAATTTGTTTTGATTTCAACCGATAAAGCCGTACGACCGACCAATGTCATGGGTACAACTAAGCGTATTTGTGAATTGTATGCCCAAAATGTTGAGCCAAACCGTACCGAAATAGTAGCCGTTCGTTTTGGCAATGTTTTAGGAAGCAGTGGCAGTGTTATACCAAAGTTCAAAGCTCAAATTGCTTCTGGAGGTCCTATAACGGTAACTCACCCTGATATTACACGTTATTTTATGCTCATCCCCGAAGCGTGTGAATTGGTTTTACAAGCAGCAAGCATAGGAAAAGGGGGCGAAATCTTTATTTTGGATATGGGTGAACCCATTAAAATCGCTGATTTAGCGAAAAAGATGATTGAACTTTCAGGTCAAAAAGAGATTGAAATTGTTTTTACGGGATTGCGTCCGGGTGAAAAGCTCTATGAAGAACTGCTTATCGATGATACTGAAGCCAACACTCAATATGAGTCAATTACCATTGCAGGTAAAACATCGTACGATATTGTTAAACTCAATCACGATATTTTTGAACTCATCAATGCCAAAGATAAACTGGCAAAACTTAAAGAGTTAGTGCCAGAGTTTGAGCATAAAATATAGTAAATAGTAAATAGTAAATGGTGAATGGTGAATGGTGAATGGTGAATGGTGAGATAATGTGACTTTGTCTTACCACTCACTTCTCACTACTTACTACTCACCATTTATTTTCACTTTCATTTAATCACATAAATGATACAATAAGCCTTATTTTATTTTAAGGCTGACAAATGAAAAACGTTAAGAAAGCATTTTCTTTGCTTGAAATGGTATTTGCTGTTGTCATTATTGGGATTATTGCCAGTGTGGCAATGCCTAAACTGTTTGATACAAAAAATGAGGCATTGGTTTCTACAATTAAGCAAGATGTTGTCACTGTCACCAGTGCCATTCAAGGGCATTATATGCTCAATCGTACCGTAGATAAGATTTCTGATGTGGTGAGTTTAAACAACTCCATTTGGGAAATAGAAGACAACAAAATTTCATTTAATGAAAAAGAGAGTGTATGTCTTGAAGTGATATTAGACCAAGATAAATTGGAAGTAAATATTAACGAAGATGTTGGTACAATTTGTACGAAATTATATGAAAAAGGTATCGTCAATACCACTTACTCTTTAAATTAAGGATTTCCCTTGGAAAATAAACAATTTTTTGAAGCATTTAATGTTGAAAACAGAATATTTGATGAAATCAGCCACGAAATTGGGAAAATTGGTTACTACGAATTGCCCGATCAAAACATTGATGTCATCAGTGAGTTTGCCTCTAATGTAACACAAAAGAATATTGTCGTAGTAGGTATTGGTGGCAGTTCTTTAGGCACAGCAGCGGTGTATGATTTTTTACGTTATAAAAATAACTTTGAAAAGAAACTCTTTTTTTGTGAAAGTACGGATCCGGTATTGCTTAACTCAACGTTTAAAAAACTTGACTTAGAGGATACTTTGTTTATTATTATTTCTAAATCGGGTTCAACCATTGAAACCATTTCAATCTTTAAATACATTTTATCATTGGTTGAACTCAATGAAAAACAGTTTGTTATCATCTCTGATAAGGGCTCTTCTTTACATAAATTGGCACACGATAAAAAGCTTCCCTATTTTGAGATTCCTGCTAATGTAGGAGGAAGATTTTCTGTGTTAAGCAGTGTAGGGCTTTTACCTCTTGCTATTATTGGTGTGGATATTAAAATGCTTTTGCAAGGTGCCAAAAAAATCAAAGAGAGCTTTTTTAAACAAACACAATCGTATCAAGATATTACTCATAAAGCCTCTTTTTATGCAAGAAACATTGGAAAATACAACATCAATTGTCTTTTTTCGTATTCAGAAGCCTTTAGAAGTTTTAATGATTGGTACATTCAATTGTGGGGAGAGAGTTTAGGCAAAAAACAATATAACTCTTACTTAAATGTGGGACTTACCCCCATAGGACTCATTGGACCAACGGATCAACACTCTTTTTTACAACTGATTGTTGAAGGAAAACGGGATAAATCGGTTACGTTTATCAAGGTCAAAGATTTTGACAGTATTTTAAAAATACCCAATATCTCTATTGCTTATTTGGAAAATTTAGACTACGTCAATGAAGTTGACTTTTCTGATTTAATCAACAAACAAGCCGATTCAATCATTGAATCGCTTTTAAATAAAAATGATATCCCCTTGGATATTATAGAAATTGAAAAAATCAACGAAGAAGCCATTGGACAACTTTTCTTCTATTTTGAGTTGCTTACATCCGTAGTCGCAAAAATGATTAACGTCAACGCGTATGACCAACCAGGTGTGGAAGAGGGGAAAAAAATTTTGAGAGGGTATTTTTAGGTTTTGCCTAAAAAGGTGAGAAGTGAGAAGTAAGTGGTGAGTAGTGAATGTGAAAACGCATAAAGATTTGGATGTTTGGAAAAATTCTATTGATTTAGTTAAAGATATTTATTTGATAACAAAAAGTTTTCCTAATGATGAATTATATGGATTGACATCTCAAATTCGAAGATGTGCTGTATCAATTCCATCCAATATTGCTGAAGGCAGTGCCAGAAATCATAATAAAGAATTTGTCCAATTTTTATACGTCTCATTAGGCTCTTTGGCAGAATTGGAAACACAACTTATTATTGCAGAACAAATAGGGTATCTTAAAAACTATGATTATACTACAATGAATAAAATCAAAAAAATGTTATTGGGACTCATAAAATATATGAAAAGTAAAAACCATGAATAATACCACTCACCACTCACCACTGACTACTCACCAAAGAAAAAAAGCCATCTTCTTAGACCGAGATGGTGTGATCAATGTTGAAAAAGAGTATGTCTATAAGATTGAGGAGTTTGAGTTTATTGATGGGCTTTTTGAGACATTAAAAAAATTCCAAGAATTAGGGTATTTTCTTTTTATAATCACCAATCAATCGGGTATTGGA
>JAJBBH010000012.1 GCA_020532185.1 Candidatus Cloacimonadota bacterium
ACCTGTGCATTCTATTACTATATCCACATCAAGCTCTCTCCAAGGCAAAAGCTCTGGGTCCTTTTCTGAAAAAATGCGTATGCTTTTATTATCCACAATTATCGAGTTATCAGTAAAGCTTATATCTTTTCTGAATTGCTTATGGACAGAATCATACTTTAATAGGTGAGCTAATGTCTTTGAATTAGTAAGATCATTAAGAGCCACAATTTCAATATTTTCTCTATCGAATGCTTCTCTGAATGCTAAACGTCCTATTCGCCCAAATCCATTTATTGCGATTTTTAACATAATATGCCTCTTTTTTATAATAAAATTGATTGGTTTTGACTGCCCACCATCAAAATCATTTCTTCAACTGATTTGGTCATTGCATTTTCGCCCTTAATAAGCCATTTGCGAGGGTCAAAACGTCCTTTATCGGGTACATAAACACTTATATCAGTGCCTTCTGGACATACAATTGCGTCTTTTTCTTTTTCCCAAAATGCTTGCACAGCTGCTGCCATATCCATTTGGTATTGTGTATCTTTATTAATTTTTACTACTCCTGCATTAACTGCATCAAGGTGTTGTTGCTTGGTGAGCCCTGACGCACCGTGTAATACAATACCTCGTTCGACATTGTTTTTGATTAACAGTTTATCGATTTTTTCTATTAAGTCAATTCTAAGTTCCAAGTCTGCTCCTTTAGATACACCATGATTAGTACCAACAGATGCTGCAAATAGATCAACATTTGTTTTTAATACATATTCAAGTGCCTCTTCAGGGTTTGTATAAAGCTCTGTATCTGAAACGATTTCATCCTCAGAACCTTTGATATGCCCGATTTCTCCTTCTACTAAAACTCCATATTTATGAGCTACTTCAACAACTTCTTTAGTAACTCTGATATTCTCTTCAAGCTTCTCTTTGCTTGCATCTATCATCACAGAAGAGACCAAATTATTTTCTATACAATAGACTATAAAATCAAAGTAGTCTGGAGTTGCATGATCAATATGCAAACCAACGCCCGAGTTTTTAGTTTGTGAGCTGAGAGTTTTAACAAGCCCAGATATAACCTTTGCCCCTATTTTCATATCTTTTGATTCGCCTGCTGCATATTTACAAGCACCTGCACTCATTTGCAATAAGCCGTCTGATTTTTGATGTTCATATCCCCAAATTATTGAACGGATTTGAGTATCAAAAACAACATTCGATGCAATGATACCAAAACGATTTTTCTTGGCTTGAGTAAAAACATTTTTCAATTCTTTTCCCGAGTAAAACATAATAAAAGCCTCCTTTTTAGCATTATGATTTAAATAGTAATAAGTTGTAGTTTTTTGTCAATAAAAATAATACATTTTTTTTCTTTTTTAATAGACCTTGTTTAAAATTAAATAATATGATGTATTATCTATTAATAATCAATGACTTATGTGACTCGTGTTTCAAATTAAAGCAAAAATATAAAAGCTATCTGTTAATGCCCTGTTTTTGAACTAAGCCCTCTATTATATATATGCGCCCAAAATCTGTGTTTTAAAAAACTATTTTTGGTCTTTTTTAAAAAGTGCCTCCCAGAGCAGGTTTGAAGATGATTTTTTTTTCACTTTTTAAAAAAAGGATTGTTTGAGGCTTTGATAACAACAAAATAAAAAAGAGAACAAAATAATTACGAATAATCAGGCTTGACATTTTTCCAAATTCAAATAACTGACATAATGATAAGAAAGAAAAAAGGTAAACAATGAATTTAATACAAGGATCGATACAACGCCATTTCATAAAATATTTAATACCATCAATTGCATCAATGCTGGGGCTATCGCTTTATATTTTAGTCGATACAATGTTCATCGGCAGAGGTATAGGCATAGATGGACTTACTGCATTGAACATTTCCTTGCCTGTTTTCAGTGCCTTTTTATGTTTAGGTCATTTGTTAAATATGGGCGGATCAACTGCATATGCTGTTTCAATTGGCAGACAAGAAAAGAGGAAAGCACAAGAAATATTCACAATTTGCGTTATTATGGGAATAATATTTGCTGTTTCATTTACCGTTATTGGTCTTGTTTTTATTGACGAAATCTGTATATTTCTCGGTGCAACCGAGAGTGTATTAGAAATGGTAAAAGGTTATAGTCGTGTTTTGATCATGTTCAGCTCTGCATTTATATTAAACTCTGTTTTATTTGGCTTTATTCGAAATGATCATTCTCCACGCCTTTGTATGGTTGCAGGTTTGACAGGAAATATCATTAATATTGTGCTTGATTATATATTCATATTTATCTTCAATTGGGGTATTTTAGGAGCTGTATATGCAACCGTTGTAAGTCCAATCTGTTCGATTCTAATTATGCTTTTACACTTTACTAAAAAAGAGAACAATCTAAGAATTGTCATGCCAACAGCTGTATATGAAAAACTTATCAGAATTTTTAAGAATGGGTTGCCAAGCATGCTTGATTCAATAGCACCCGCAATAATAGTTTACTTTTTTAATATTACTCTACTAAAACTAAGTGGCAATGGAGGCGTGGCAGCATATAGTGTAATCGCTAATATTGCCTTTGTTGGAAATGTATTATTTATGGGCTCAGCTCAGGCAATGCAGCCTATCTCAAGTCAGAATTATGGTGCTGAAAAACCTATGAGGGTTAATAAGGTGTTTAAACTCGCTATTATTACAGCAGTGCTATTTGGAGTCCTAAAAAGCTCAGTAATTTTATCAATACCTGAACAAATTGTAAAAATGTTTAATTCTGAAAGTGTTGATTTTATACGTATGGCAAGCAAAGGGCTGAGAGTGTACTACTTGGCTATGCCATTTGCAGCTTTTAACATAGTCAGTGTTGTGTTTCTTCAGTCAATTGAAAAGCCATATCCTGCTCTATTATTGTCGAGTGTGCGTACAATTGGCTTGATTTTATTGGGTCTAATGATATTCCCTCCCTTTTTTAATGTTACAGGGGTTTGGATGATTTTACCCTTTGCTGAGCTTGTTACAACTATCATAATTCTATCTTATTTCAGAAAAACACGTGTTTTTTCTCGCAAATAAATAAAAGCACCTAAGGCTACTTAGGTGCTTTCGAAGAGTATAAATTATAATAAAGACTTATAACTACATTATTTCTTATTTAATGTTTTTCGATAATCTTTAACCTTTACTTTGGCTTTTTCCTTTTTTAAAAAGTCTTCAAAGTATTCGTCTTGGTTGATTTGTTGTAATCTTCTTTTGATATTAGCTCTATAAAGGGGATAGTCATGCATATTAACTTCTTTTTGGCTATCAATTATACCAATGATTGTACAATCTTTTTCTCGAACAATTATTGTATTATTCCTTTTTTGGCTTAAGAATTCTTGATTAAAAGATATGTATTTCCTATTGTTAATTTGCGAATCATACTTAAATTCAAACAATTTTACAGTGTCTAAATTATCAATTCTTGCTTGTTCTACAAGTTTGTTAGAATTCATTTTAAGCCAGTTTTCAGCTTTTTGAAAAACAAATTCGCCGCTCTTAGAATTACTAAGCTCTGCGATAATAATATCAGATACTTCACTTAATCTTTTGATAGTGCGAGGAGTGTTTCTAAAGACATAAAACACAATATAACTATTAGATTCATCATGCTTTATTGGGTCGAAGATAACTCCTGGCTGCATTCGTAAAGATGTGCGAATAATATTCTCGCTAACGCCAATTCCAGGCAAAAACACATTGTTGACAGTTAAACTATCTTTTTCAAATACCTCATATTGAAATTCTCGTGCAGCCAAGTCAAAGCCAATATTGCTCCCCATTTCTCGAAATTTCTTTATATTATTTGTTATTCTTTCGTTGGTTTGCTTTGTTGCTTTTACATCAACTTGTATGATCATCAATTTTACCATTGATACAGTTTTCTCCGTAAGTTTAAAGACATAATACGAGCCATTCATATAGAATGGTGGCAGGACTTCATTTTCTGTTGCTCTTTCAAGGTGGCTTCTGATATCATTTGGAAAAATATCAAGTTCCATATAGCCTGCATAACCCTTATTTTTTGCATATATACCATCTGAATATTTGCTTGCAACTAATGAAAAGTCTCGTCCACCTTTTACTATTCTATAGAGTGAGTCTGCCAAGCTTTTAGCTGTTAATGAATCTGAACGATCTGCTTTAATAGGGAATTTCACCCATTTAAGGTGACAGCTTGCCGGTATCTCAAAATCGCTAATATGCTGTCTATAATAATTTTGTATTTCTTCTTGGCTAATTTCAATTGCATCTCTATAATCGCTATTTTTAAATATTATCGCTGTACCGTTTACACTATTTTGTTCAGCAGTATATTGTTTTTTGATTTCATTTTCTTTGATTTCTCTTTTTGCTATGACTTGCTTTTTAAGTTTGGCATAGGGGATATAGCTTGTATAGTAAAAAGACTTCAACCAATCCAGGTTCTCTGGCTTATTACTTCTGAGTGATTTTTCGTATTTATCATAATCAAAGTCTCCATTACTAAGAGTGAATTTTGTAGACTTGCTGATAACAACTGGCGGGTTAAATCTCAATGTGTCAAGGGTTTCCTTTGTGCTTACAGATATCTTATACTTATTATATATATCTTTAAGTATATAGCCTTCAATCATATTATCCCAAGCCTGCTTTTCTAATATTCTTTGTTCTTGTGGGCTTGGTGTAGCACCATGTTCAAGAGCAAAACTCTCATATTCACTTTTTATTCTTTGCATATACTCTACAGTTGTGATTTTGTGCTTATTCACTTTAGCTACATAGGTTTGATTTGCAAAAACTGTTGTGAATATCACCAATAATATTGAAAACACAATACTTTTTTTCATATTAAAAATCCTTTTATAATATTTTTTATGTTTTTAGTTTTTTCTTTTCAGCTGCTGGGAACAGTATATTATTGAGAATCAATCGATAGCCAGGAGAAGTTTTATAAAGGTCTAAATTAGTTTCTGGATCACCAACTTTGTGTTGATAGTCTTCAGGATCATGTCCTCCATAAAATGTAAACGTGCCTTTACCCAAATTACCATGTATATATTTTGCTTCTTCAGCATTTGGTGTTTCTCCCAAGATTATTACACTTTTTTTGATATACTTACTCTTGTAAGAGGTTGTTTGTCCTAAAAAACCATTTACAGCATTTGTATGGTTTTGTACAAGCATTGTTGGTACAGGATCGTACTTTGCTGAAAAATCAAATAGCTGAAAGTAATCTCCTTCTGCACCACGAAGCTGTGCATAGTCGCTTGCATCAATTGTAGAGTATTCATAAATAAATGGATTAGTAATTAAATCAAAGTTCTCAAAAGCAAATGAACGCGAAAAGTCCATTTTACTTTTATACTGTGGATCAATACTATCACCATCAAATACAGCATCGCAAATATCAACCATATAACAAGATAAGGCGATATCTATAGTGTCCGTAGCTGCACACATTGCAAATAGAAAGCCTCCATTTATTACAAACTCACGTATTTTATTAGCAACATAATGTTTCATCTGCCATACTTTGTTATAACCAAGACGTCTTGCCATATTTTCATTTGCACTGACTTCATCTTTGTACCATTGTGCATTGCGATAAGTGCCATAAAACTTGCCATATTGACCTGTAAAGTCTTCATGGTGCAAGTGTAACCAGTCGTAATCTTCCAAAGCTCCATTTAATACTTCTTCATCCCATATTTGGTCGTAGTCTATGTCTGCATACACCAAAGCCATAGTTACTGCGTCGTCCCAAGGCGTTGAGTTTGGTGGTGTATATACTGCTATTTTTGGCTCTTTTTCAAGTGTAACTGATTCCATATTGTTTGCATTTATTTCCTCATTAATCATTGCAATATCTGAACCTGTTACCATTTCAAAAGAAACTCCTCGTATATTACATTCACTTTTTAAGTATTGCAGGTCTTTTAATAAGAATGAACCACCTCTATAATTGAGTAACCATTTAACCTGATATCCATCTTTTACTGATTGGAAAGCTATACCATAGGCTTTCAAATGGTTTGTTTGTGTAAGGTCCATAGGTATTAATATTTCAGCACTAAGGCTTGAAAAAAGTATGCTTAATAAGATTAACAAGAATTTTTTCAACAATCACTCCTATAAATTTAAATAAATTCCAATAAAACTTCATTCAATAATAAGTATTTTTTAGGATTAACATGCAGATTATTACTTTCTATTACTATTAAATTATGACTCATTAACTTGTCAATATGTTTTTTGTAACTCTCCAATAGGTTTTCTTGAAATAGATTTTCATACTCAAGTAGATTAATTCCGTTGTTTAGGCGCAATCTGGTAATGATATATTCTTTTTTTTGTTCAGATAAATTAATATACTCAGTTTGCTCAAATTTAATATTTCTTATGTCTTGCCATTTATTAAGATAATGCTTCAAATCAGATAGATTTGTGTAGCGAATATAGTCTTTTTGATTTTGGCTTTTCAAGTATCCAGAAGCAGAAGGACCAGCTGCCAGATAAGTTTTTCCTGTCCAATATGATAAATTATGCTTGGATTCAAAGCTCTCTTGTGAAAAATTTGATACTTCATATTGTTTATATCTATGATTTACAAGCATTTCTTGTGCTTGGTGATACTGTTTGCTTATGTGATTATCTGTTGGCAAAGAATTAATATCAGAGTAAAGTGCTGCATCTTTATCGAGGCTCAAGCAATAAAAAGATATATGTGGTATATTATTGTTGATCACTTGCTCTATATCTAATAAAAACTGAGATTTAGTTTGCTTTGGAATACCATAAATCAAATCAATAGAATAGTTTTCAAATCCAGTATCTTTTATTAAATAAATAGATTTCTGTGCATCATTTGCACTATGAAGCCTACCTAAGTATTTTAAAATATTGTCATTAAATGATTGTACACCCAAGCTTATTCTATTTATTCCAGCTTGCTTATATTGTTGTAAATTTTCTTTGTTTAAAGTATTGGGATTACACTCAAGACTTATTTCTGCTTTCTGATCAGTATCAAGACTGTCTAATATTTCACTTAATAAATCTGCAGGGAATAGGGAAGGAGTTCCACCTCCAAAATATACCGTTTTTAAGTTAAGCTGAAATAGAGTTTTAAAGTATGCAAGTTCAGATTTTAATGCTTGTAAATATTCTAAAACATTATTTTCCTGAATATTTGTAGAATAAAATGAGCAATACTTGCATTTTTTTTGGCAAAAAGGAAAGTGAATGTATAAGTGTTCAACTACTTGATTAGTTTGAATGAGCGTTCCCATCTATTTTCGCCATCATCTGATCTTGAAAAGAAGATTATTAGAGGTGTACCAGTTATGTCTTCTCTATCAAGTAAGCCCCAATAACGGCTATCAGCACTATAGTCTCGATTATCTCCAAGAACAAAATATTTGCCTTCAGGTACAACAATTGGTCCAATATTATCTCTTGATCCCATTATTATTTCTTTTTGCCCTTGAGACAATTTCGAGTTCCATTGTATATGGCTATATTCGCGAGGTATTGTTCTGTTGTCAAGATATTGTTCATAATCTTTTTTAAATAGCTCTCCATTGATATAGACATCTTTATCTTTTACTTCAACAACATCTCCTGGTAAACCAATAACTCTTTTGACGACATTCTTTTTTTCATACCATGTCAAAAAGTTTTTCTCTTTATCCCAATAAACTGGTGCTAATATTTTTATATAACGTTCACGAGGTTCGGGCTCAAGAGGGTCAGCTGGGTATCTAAAAGTAACAATATCATCTCGTTCAGGATCTTTAAAAAAGTATTTTATCTTGTTTGCCACAAGATAATCCCCAATTAGAAGAGTTGATTCCATTGAAGAAGAAGGTATTTTAAAGTTTTGAAATGTGTAGTTACGTATTATCATCGCAAACACAAAAGCCCACAGTATGGACTCTACCCAGTCTTGTAAGCTATTTTTTTTTATCTTGATTACATTTTGTTTTTGTTTCATTATTGCTCCAATATTATAACTTAAATCATTTATAATATTACAAAAAATAAATATGAAATATTGTCAAGAGAAAACGACAGTTTAACTCATATTTTGTAATACATCTGTTCTGAAAAAAGAAATTTACTGCAAAGTCAAATTAACAATAGCATTAAAATAGCAAAACAATTAACAATCAATCAAAAGCCATAACAAGCTCAATTGCTGTTTTAATATAAGCAGGGCAGCTTTCTTTAAAAACACCTTTTTCTCGTGCTTCTTCTTTTTGTCTATCATTTCCTGCTTCAAAACCAATTAATTCGTGGCAGTTAAATGCTCCGTGTAACTCAGCAAAATCATTAATAAGTTTCAATGTTCTTTGTTGAAAATCTTTTTTATCATCAGCATTAGGATTTGTCTTTGCATATTTTAAGCCTAAAATCATGATAGCTCCTACAATAGCACCACATGTATAGCCTGTGCAAAGACCTCCTCCATAACCTGCGTTTAACTTGCTTATTAGTTCTTTGCTTAGTCCATATTCTTCTGCAAACTGTCTTGTAACTGTTTGAGAACAATTATAATAATTTTCAAAATCTACCAAAGCTTTTGCCAGTTTATCTTCCATAATATCTCCTAAATACTATTTTATTTTAATAATATTGCTTTTTTAAAGTCATAAAAACTGGAGCTTGATATTTTGTAAAGATAAATTCCTGATTTTAACGTTTTTCCTTGTGCATCAGTGCCATCCCATATGATGCTATGCTCTCCTGCATTGACAAATTCATTTAATAGAGTTTTGATAAATTGACCTTTGATATTATACACATTGATATTTATATAATCGTCTTTTTTTAAACAAAAATCAATAGTTGTGAAAGGATTGAATGGATTTGGATAGTTTTGACTAAGATAGTTTTCTTTTGGTTTAAGAATATCAGCATTATCAGAGCTAATATATACTTGCCAAGTCTTGTAAACATCATAATTTAAATCTGTTACTTTGCATACCACAAGATATTCACCAAGAGTATTCGGTATAAATACAAAGATATTATCATCAATGTGTTGGTCAACAGAGTTTACAAACCACTGATAAAAGAGGTCATCATTATCATAGTCAACTGCATTTACAATAAAGTTTGTAGGACTATTTAAACTAACGCTCAAAGTGTCTTCTACAGGGTAATATGACGTAATTATTGGTTTAGAGTTATTAGCTCTGACAATTATTTTGGTGCTGTCTGTAACAAAGACTTCATTATCAAAAGATGCATTGACTCTCAAAAAACCACTGCCTACCCATTCGTCTTCAGGTATAATTGTTATAAATGCATTATTAACAGATAGGTTTATATGATCATCAGCATCTGCATTTATATGATATTGATGTGATCCTGAGACAGAATCATCCAAATAGTTCATAATATTTAAAGTGATTTGAGAGTTTTTGTTTACTGTTACAGAATCTGGTAAACTTAAATTGAGAAGATGATTGAAAGCATAGTTTGCCTCAGTGATATCGCTTGGTTCATAATTTGTACGAAAGGCTTTTGCTTTGATTGTGCAATCAGTGTTGATGACTATTGGCTGTGTATAGAGCGAGTCTTGTTGGCTTGGCTCTATCCCATTTTTTGTGTAATAAATAGACGCATTTTCTTCTGCTGTCATTGTGGCAAAAATTGAATGAGTGAAAACACCTGATTCGGGCATAATGTTTGGTTGACTTAATTTATTAGTAATTATATATTCTGCAGTAGTTTGCTTTGAGTCTATATAAGCATCTTTAAATGCTTTTGCTTTAATTGTCAAAGTAGTATCGGTATTTGCAATTATTGGCTCTGAATAAACTGGAGAGTTTTCATCTACATCGCTATTGTCCAGAGTATAACGAATAGTAGCATCTGAAGTTGCACAAGTAATAATGATAGTTTGTTGAGAAGTATAAATTCCAGGCTCTGGAGTAAATGAAGGAGATATAACATGAGGGCTTGCAATAAAGTTTCTATTTGATACATTACTTGAAATATTGTCTATACTATAATGATGTGGCTCAAAACTAAAATTGTCTTTTTCTGCAATAATACTACATGATGTTCCAATGCTTAGATTCAAAGAATAATTGCCGTTATCGTCTGTCAAAACCGCATCTCTTGCGAGTTGTGTCCTGATTAAAACACCTATTAATGGTTGACTATTGTACGTAACATTACCTGTTACAGTAAAAGTTTTGAGTGTGGCTTGAAAATCTTGATTATAAAAGTCATCTGTTAAAATGACGTTTCTCTCTGTCGGTTGAAAAGTATAGTTGGTATGATTAGGTTTCAAGTTTATACTTGTACCATAATAATCTTGAACTGAGTATTGACCACTAATATCAGTTTGCCCACGAATCACATTATTAACAATAATATCACAACCAGCAATTGGCAAACCATTAAGCTTTATACACCCACTAATTGTCTGCTGAGATAGTGTCCCATAAAAGTTTTGGCTTTTATTCTCTGAAATATCAACAAATGATATACTTTGCGGGCTAAATATATGTCCAGGCTTTTCTGGAGTGATAGTAATATCTTGCCCTTCTGTGATATTAATGCTATAAAAACCATTTTGGTTACTTATTACTGAGCTGTTATCATAGTGTAAAATAACATCGCTAATAGCTTGGTTATTGTAATCTTGTGTAAAGCCTGATATAGTAAATGTTTGTAACGCATAAGCGGTAATATTATAAATCTTATCTTCCTCAATGTTTGTGACATTAATGGTATTTGGTGTGAACCTATAAGCTATTTTACTAAAGCTAATATCAACGCTCTCGTGCCAAGCTAAAGTAAAACTAAAATTGCCGTTAGAATCGCTTGTGGTAGAGCCTATCTGGTAGTTGACGAAGACATCTCCAAGCCCTGCTCCATTTTCTGTGATATTACCTGATACTGTAAAAGTTTGCTGATTAGCGGTAAAGCTTATATGTTTGTTACTTGTAATATTTGCAATTGTTCTTGAGTTTGGACTAAAAACCATACCCTCTTTTGTAGGTGTAATAATCACAGTATCGCCATGAATTATATCATTAATTGTAAAATTACCGTTAGCATCTGACACTGTATCGCTATAATCATGATTATTTTGGCTTATTATTGTAATGTTTGCATAGCCAATATCTGTATTTCCTGTAATTGTATATTTTAAAGGCGTTCCTGAAAAATCAAGAGAGCTTTGATTTGAGTTTAAATATGTAATATCATGGCTTTGTGGTTCAAATTCCCATCCATCTTTTGAAGCTGTAATAATATAATTGCTATACGCAGGCAAGCTTAGTGTGTAATTTCCCAAAGAATTAGTGATAGTTGAGAACAAACCTGCATGAATACTAACACCTGCAAAAGGTTGAGAATTAGCTGTAACACTTCCTGTAGCTGTATATTGTGGGATTATGATGCCAATAAAGTTACAATTATAATCATTATTAATGTTTGTGTAGCTTTGTTGAACTGGACTAAAAGTGTATTGAGGGCTCACTGGGGAAAAAGTAATATCAGTGCCATTATTTATACCAGGTATGAGATATTCACCCAAACTATTTGTTTTCAATGTTGTAAAAGCATCAAAATTATGGCTCGGATTAATCGACGATATATTTATTGGAATATTTGCAAGTGGATTAAGCAGCTCATCTTTTACATATCCAGAAACAGTTTGAGTTGCGGTATTTGCATTGATTGTATAATAGATATTAGCATTTGGTGGAAAAGTAGTACCTGGTGAGCTCTGCAAAGTAACTGAGGCAGTATAAATTTTCTGTTGTGAATATTTCCATACTTTAAAGACAATATCTTCGTTACTTATTACAGATTGAATTAAAAATGTTCTACCCACACCACCGACAGAGCTTGGTAGGTTTATTAAATTAGTCTTTGCTCTTATTTGATTACCAACTTGTGCTATTAAAATATCGTTGGTAGAAGCTGGTACACCATTAATAAGAACTTTTGCACGAATATTCATCCCTGATCCATAAATAACTGGCTCTCCAAATGGGTCATCTATTAACGCATATTGACTTATAAAGGTAAGCAGTAAGACTAAAAGAAAAATCAACCTCTTCATAAATATATCTCCTTACTACTGTATCGACCGAATAGCAAAAAAGTTGAGACTTTATTGCTTAATTTATATATTTGTATCGCAAAGTGCTTGTCCTATTCGTTTGTCTTCATTGACAAGTTTACCGTTTTTGACGACAGTAGTACCTCTTAACAATACTTCTTTTATCTCAACGTTTGTTGTAAAGTCAGACCAAGCATTGTATTGTTTAGCCAAAGATGACGTTACAGTGCGAGGTTTACCATTTGGATCGAAAATTACTAAATCTGCATCTGAGCCTACGGCAATGGTGCCTTTTTTGGGATATATTTGTGCCATGTTTGCAGGGTTGAATGATAGTTTTTTCATGAGTTTTGGCAGATCCCATTCATGTTTTTTAACCAACAAATCATAGAATAGCGGAAATAAGACACCTAAAGATGGCATTCCGCTTGGCATACTTCTATAGTCGTTCACAAATGATTTGTAAATATCATCACTATACGCTTTGTGATTAGAGCATAATATTTCTGGATAGCCCATAGATGTTTTAATTTCCATATAGTTACGGCATTCTTCACTTCTAAGAGGAGGAGTGAGGAAATAGTGTGCTTTATTATCTTTTTGAAGTCTGTTTTCATTAAGAAATATATAATGAGGCGTAGTTTCGCATGTTATTGGGCAATCTCTTTTTGCAAGCTCAATCTGTCCAATTGCATCTGATGACGATACATGTGCTATATGAATTGGTGTTTGAATACTTTTGCATAGCTGAATAATTTTCTCTATAGCTGTGAGTTCTGCCTCTTCGCTGTGTATCTTTGTATAATTTGACAAATCATGAAAATCATGTTTGATATACATTTGATTCATAATTGTCTCATCTTCACAATGAATTATGATCTGGGGCTCATATTTTTTAAGCCTTCTGATAATTTCATTGATCCTGTCATATGATAAATAAAGGTTCGCTGTCTTATAGGTTGTATAAAACTTGAACGTTTTAAAACCTTTATCTATCCATCTGGAAATATCTGAAAAATTTATATCTGAAAAGCGTGTGGGTGTTAGATGCCACCGATAATCGCAATATGTATTGTTTTCTGCTTGGGCTGCAACTGATGTGATTGCTTGTGCTAAAGATTGATTAAAATTTTGAACTATAAATGCGTTTATTGTAGTAATACCATTTAGGATTGCAAGCTTAGAGCCAGAACTATATGTATCTATTTGATTGAAAAGCTGTCCTTTCTCTTCCAGATGTGTGTGGAAATCTATAATACCTGGTATTACAGTGAGGCCTTTAGCATCGATGATTTCTGCACCTTCAACTTTTTCTATATTGACACCTATATTACTGATGACATTGTTGTTGATTTCAATATCAACTTTTTTAACTTTACTCTGCAAGCACACGTTGCCATTAATAATGTATCTTTTCATTTTTATCCTTTCTTTATACACACTCTTTTATTAATTACAACAATCGCACACTTAAGATAATTAGTCAAGTTTTTTTACTACATTTTTAAATATTACCAATATATCTACCTTTAAAAGTCTTAAATTTGCAATCAAATCAATTAGGTGATTTACCATAGCATCCCGTTACCATCCCGTTACCATCCCCCTGCTATCTTGGAGAAGTAGGGGGAATGTAGTAGGAGTGTTAAAGGAATGAAGAGAGCTGATTTAGGTTGAATAAGTAGCTTAATATTTGTAATTTTTGATGAAAACTAAAATTTGTCGTTCTGCAACTTCTAAATTGAAAAAACATAGCTAAAAAAAAGTTTTTAATTTCTTGTGTTATTTTAGAAAGATATTTTTTTTTGTGATCAAAATAAAAAAGCATCACTGAATATTCAGTGATGCATTAAAAAACAATATTTATCCGATTGTGTTTATTCGAGCAACTGCTTTGTGCAGAGATACTTCGGCACGACGATAGTCAATATCTTCGTCTTTTGAATTGAAAATGCGCTTTTCTGCACGCTCTTTAGAAAGCTTTGCCCTATTTAAGTCGATTTCTTTTTCTGATTCTGCAATCTCACTAATAATTATCACTTTATCTTTATCTACAGTGATAAATCCATCATGGATAGCGTATTTTGTAGTTTTATTATTAGTATTAAGACATAATGTGCCAGGTCTTATTTTGGTGATAAATGGAGTGTGATCTGGTAAGATCTCGAAATCTCCATCAACTCCAGGAACATTGATAGAATCGACCATTTCGTCGATTTTCTTGCCTTCTGGCATAATAAGTTCAATATGGATTTTCTTCATTTAGGATATCCATTTCTCTTATTTTCTAAGCTTCATTGCTTTTGCTTCTGCCTGTTCTAATGTACCTACCATTAAGAAAGCTTGTTCTGGCCAATCATCGCAATTGCCTTCAATTATTGCTTTAAAGCTTGCAATAGTATCTTTAATTGATACATATTGACCAGGAACGTTTGTAAATTCTTCAGCAACAAAGAAAGGTTGTGAGAAGAATCTTTCAAGTTTACGAGCTCTATTTACTACTAATTTATCACTATCTGACAATTCATCCATACCAAGTATAGCGATAATATCTTGCAAGTCTTTATACTTTTGAATTATTCTTTGAGTCTCACGTGCAACTTGATAATGCTCATCTCCAATAATCTTTGGATCCAAAATACGGCTTGTTGACATAAGCGGATCAACAGCTGGATATATACCAAGCTCAACTATACGACGTGAAAGGAATGTCGATGCGTCAAGATGTGAGAATGTAGTAGCTGGTGCTGGGTCTGTAAAGTCATCTGCTGGTACATAAATAGCTTGCACAGAGGTAATTGAGCCATCTGCGGTTGATGTGATACGCTCTTGTAATTCACCCATCTCGGTTGCAAGAGTAGGTTGATATCCTACTGCTGAAGGCATACGCCCTAAAAGTGCAGAAACTTCACTTCCAGCCTGTGTAAAGCGGAAAATATTATCGATGAATAGTAATACGTCTTTTTTTGCTACATCTCTAAAGTATTCGGCGATTGTAAGCCCAGTAAGACCTACACGCATACGTGCTCCAGGTGGTTCGTTCATTTGTCCAAAAATCATTGCTGTATTATTGATAACGCCTGATTGCTTCATTTCGAGCCACAAGTCATTACCTTCTCGAGTTCGTTCACCAACACCGCAAAATACCGAATAACCGCCGTGTTCAGTTGAAACGTTTCTAATTAATTCTTGTATCAGTACGGTTTTACCGACACCCGCTCCACCAAAAAGACCTGTTTTCCCGCCTTTTAGGTATGGTTCTATAAGATCAATAACTTTAATTCCTGTTTCAAGTATCTCTTCTTTTGTGTCTAAATCTTCAAATGCAGGTGCTTGCCTATGAATAGGGAGCTTTTCTGTTGTATTTATGGGCCCTTGTTCATCAATAGGTTCACCCACAACATTTAAAATACGTCCTAAAACATTATTGCCTACGGGCACTTGAATTGGTGCACCTGTATCAACAACTTCTGTCCCTCTCACAATACCGTCTGTTGAGTCCATAGCTACAGCACGAACAATGTTTTCGCCTAAATGTAATTGAATTTCCAATGTTAATAGGTTTCCCTTTTCACGTTCAATAGTCAAAGCATTGTGAATTGCAGGTAAACTACCTTCTGGAAATTCAGCGTCAATTACGGGACCGATAACTTGAACAACTTTTCCTTTTATCATATTTGCCTCTGTTTCTTTTTGTGGATATAAAACCACAGTCTTTACTTTTACTGTTGTATTGCTTCTGCACCAGAAGCAACTTCTATTATTTCTGTAGTAATCTGTGCTTGACGCATGCGATTATACAAGAGACTTAATTGGTCTATTAGCTCAGTTGCGTTGTTTGTTGCATTATCCATAGCAGTCATTCGAGCAGCTTGTTCTGCAGCATTTGATTCTAACATAATATGCCAAAGCTCAACATTGATATATTTGGTACATAATTCCTCTATCAAAGTTTCTTCATCTGGTTCGTATAGAAAGTCTACATAATGTTCACTCTCTGATTCTGTAGATGCAATAGGCAACAATTGTTTGCATTGTAACTCTTGTTGAATAGCAGATTTAAATTCATTATATACTATCTCGACTTTTGAGTATTCTCCACTGCTATACATTGTGAGTACAGCATTTTTGACAGGATAAATATTGTCAATATCAGTATTTTCTGAGATATTTGTGAAGTGTTGCACTACTTTGCCACTTCGTTTAAAAGCGTCATATGCTTTACGTCCTATACATAATAGATCATATACTTTATCATTATTATCTTTCATGTATTGATTTGTATAGCGTATAATGCTTGAATTAAATGATCCACATAAACCACGATCTCCAGTTACTACAACCAATAATATCTTGCCATTTGGATTTGGTGTATTGAGCATTGGGTGTGTTTTTGTGTTATTTTTTTGCTGTAACAAAAACAAGACCCTTTCTACATAATCTGCATATGGTCTTGAGTTAATGCAAAGATCTTGAGACTTTCTCAACTTCGCTGCTGCAACCATTTTCATCGCATTAGTAATCTGTTTTGTATTTTTGATTGAGTCTATACGGGTTCTCAAATCCCTTAAATTAGCCATTGAGATCTCCGATCAACTGTTATTTAAAGTGAGCGATGACTTCTTTACAGATATCATGCATTTTGTCTTTAATTTCATCAGTTATTTTGCCTTTAATAATTTCGCTTGTAAAATCACTGTACTTCGATTCTAATACAGTAAATAAGTCGGCTTCAATGTTTGCAACTTTTTTCAAATCAAAATCATCAAGATAGCCTTCGTTAGCCATAAAAATAATAAAAATTTGTTTTTCAACAGAAAGAGGGCTGTAAATGTTTTGTTTTAAAATCTCTATCAAACGTTCGCCACGTTTTAATTGAGCTTGAGTTGCTTTATCGAGATCTGAACCAAACTTTGAAAATGCTTCTAATTCATTATACTGTGCAAGATCAAGGCGTAATTGTCCAACTACTGATTTCATTGCACTAATCTGTGCATTTCCTCCAACACGAGAGACAGAGAGACCTGGATTGATAGCAGGTCTTATGCCTGAGTGAAATAAGCGGGAACTAAGATAAATCTGTCCGTCTGTAATAGATATTACGTTGGTTGGAATATAAGCAGATATATCATCGGCTTTTGTCTCTATAATTGGCAGAGCTGTAAGTGAGCCACCACCTAATTTATCTGTTAGTTTTGATGCACGTTCGAGTAAGCGTGAATGCAAATAGAACACATCTCCTGGATAAGCTTCACGCCCTGGAGGTCTGCGAAGTAGAAGAGATATTTCTCTATATGCCGCAGCATGTTTTGATAAGTCGTCATAAATAATAAGTGCGTGCTGCCCCTTATCACGAAAGTATTCGCCCATACTGCATCCTGCATAAGGAGCGACATAGAGCATTGAGGGTGTATCTGATGCACTTGCACACACTACTATTGTGTATGATAATGCACCTTCTTTGTCTAATGTATCAACTAATGTCGCAATTGTTGAGAGCTTTTGCCCAATAGCAACATAAATACAAATAACATCTTTGCCTTTTTGGTTGATAATTGTATCAATAGCAATTGCTGTTTTACCTGTTTGCCTATCACCAATAATCAGCTCGCGCTGACCACGACCGATAGGTATCATTGAGTCAATTGGTTTGATACCAGTTTGTAATGGTTCCTTGACTGGTTGGCGATCAACTACGCCCAATGCTTTTCGTTCGATAGGTAAATAAATATCTGTTTTGATCTCTCCTTTACCGTCAATAGGCTGACCTAATGGGTCAACAACTCGACCGAGCATTGCTTCTCCAACTGGTACTTCCAAAATGCGTCCAGTTCGTTTGACAATATCGCCTTCTTTTATGTATTTATTGTCTCCAAAGATAATACAGCCGACATTTTCTTGTTCAAGATTAAGTGCCATTCCATATATATCATGTGGAAATAACACCATTTCGCCAGCCATTACTTTTTCCAATCCATACACACGTGCAATACCATCACCCACTTGAACTACTTTTCCAGTTTCGTTTACATTAATATCAAATTTGAAATTGTCAATCTTACTTTTGATGATTGAGCTTATTTCTTCAGGGTGAATATTCATATATTCCTCATATTTTAACTATGATTATTTACAAATTGGTTTAAATTGCCAATAATAGAAGAGTCGATAATGAAGTCTTCTGATTTTGCAATAAAACCACCAATAATTTCGCTGTCAATTAAAACATTATAGATAATTTTACATCCAATTTCTTGTTCAACACTTTGAGCAATCTTTCTTATTGTATCGTCATCGTGCCGAAATGCAAGGATTAAATCAACTAATTTTGCTTTATCAGACATATAAACTTGTTTGATAATTTCATCTAAGATGTGAACAATGATTCCTTCTCTATTTTTCTGCAGCAGGACATCAAAAAATGACAACCACAATTCTTCAAGAATGAAATCATGAATGATAGTCTTAAATAGATCTTTTTTATAGCCATCAGATACAATTTTTGATCTCATTATTTGGCTAAATTTAGGGTTTTCCAAAAGCACGCTTTTGATAATTTTTGTTTCAGCTATTAAGTTGATTATGTTTTCCTGTTTAACGTTGGCTATAACTGATATAGCGTAGCGTCTAGCTGCTATAACATCTTTCACTTCGTACTCCGTTCAGATATCATTTTATCAATAATCAATTTGTCTGCTTCTTTATCTATTTTGGTTTGGATAAACTGAGCAGAAAGATCACTGACCATTTGTGAAATTTCGCTTTCGATATTTTTTATAGCCTGTTTAACTTCTTGTTCTAATCTGATTTCAGCTTGCTTAAGTATTTCTTTTTCTTGAATTTTTGCTGTTTCAATAAGAACATCAGCTTGCTTTTCTGCTTCAAGTTTGATAGATTCTTTAAGTTTACGTGCTTCTTCCATTGCTTCTTTGAGCTCATCTTCTCGCTGTCTTGCAAGTATTTGAGCTTTTTCAATTGATTTTTGTGCTTCTTCCAAATCAGTTTTTATCTGATTCTGACGATCGCTCAAAAACATCTTTAATGGCTTATAAAGGAGACTGTTTAGAACAATCATTAGCAAGACAAAATTGAGTATTACCATTATGAGCGAGAAATCTACAGTCATAACTACTCCTTTAGGATTTAATTTTTAGCAGTTGTTGTGTGTTCATTATGATGTTGTAAATATTAATAAAAGAGCTATAACTAATGAATAAATACCTGTAGATTCAGACACTGCCTGACCGATCAACATTGTTCGTGTAATTAAACCTGCCTGTTCAGGAGAGCGTGCTACACCCTCACACGCTTTACCAGCAACGTAACCTTCGCCAACGCCTGGTCCAAGAGCACCAATGCCCATGCATATGCCTGCTCCTAAAAAAGCAGCACCTTTTGCTATTCCACTAGCAAGAATTTGAGTTGTGTTAGGATCCATTGTTCCTCCTATTATATTATTTTTATTTTATGAGACAAAGATCAAAAGAAAGGCAACAACTAACGCATAGATTGCTGTTGACTCAGAGACAGCTGCACCTAAAAACATTGTGCGCGTGATTAATCCTTGATCTTTTGAATGTTTTGAAATTGAAATATTTGCCTTGCCTGCGACATATCCAATACCCGCACCTGGACCAAATGTGCCGATACCAATTACTAAGCCTGCTGTAAGATAAGCACAAGATTTGACTATTATTTTCATTAAGGTGGGATCTTCCATTTGAGCTGGAACGGTGTATAAGAGAAGCAATGAAATAACTAAAGAAAAAATAGTTCCAGATTCAGTAATAGCTTGCCCAATTAACATGTTTGCGGTAATTCTGCCGCTCTTTGAAGGGTTACGAGCAATGCCATCAATTGCCATACCTGCAGAATAACCAGAACCAAAATTTGGACCTGTACACCCTAAACCAATAGCGAGTCCTGCTCCAAGTAAACTAAATGCCTTTGCCCAGTCTGTTTCTCTACTTGTAAAGCCGCCAAACAACAAAAGCATAGATATAACTAAGGCAAAAATTGCACCAGATTCTACGATCGCTTGGCTTATTAGCATGGTACGTGTCAGGTTATTGTTGGCATTGGGTTGTCGCATCATTGCTCTTGCTGTATGTGCAGCAGCAAAACCTTCGCCATACCCTGCACTCAAAGATGCTATGCCTGTGCTTAAAGCTGCACCTAAATAAAGAAAAACTTTTAATATATCTGCTTGTACTATCATTTATGCTCCTTAATCAACAATTTCCATCGAAAGATAAGTCAATGCCAGCATTGTGAATACAAATGCTTGTATTGTACCTGCAAACATTGTGAAAAATAGATTTAATCCTATAGGCACAATTACATTTTTCGTCAAGCTTGAGATGACTAAAGTAATGATTGCACCGCCAAAAATATTACCAAAAAGACGGAAAGAAATTGAAATTACTTTTGATACTTCGCCCACAATGTTTAAAGGTGCCATAATAAAAAATGGTTCACAAAAGCCCTTTGCATAATCTATAATACCTTTTTTCCTCAATGATAAAAAATGTACTAAGCCAATACTCATAAAGCCCAAACCCAATGGTACATTTAGATTTTTAGTCGGTTCGCTAATGCCTGGTATTGGTAATAAAGCTGACCAATTTGAAAAGAAAATAAACAAGAAAATTGTGAGGAAAAACTTTGTGAAATGCCTCTTATTGTCACCTAAAGTCTCCGCTACAAGGTCATCTATAAAACCATATACCATTTCAAAGACTACTTGTATTTTTGATGGTATCTTTGAAGATTTGAATCTGATAAATAAAGCAAGTAAAATCATGAATATATCAAGATATAGTATCATTCTCCAAAGTCTAAAATTCAAGATAGCTGAACCTGTACCAAACATTTTTACAAATATGTCATAAAGATTTTTGCTACCGTAAGTAAATTTCCATGGTTCTTCTACATTATACTTTTCCACATAAAGGTCGGGCTGTATATCAAAATCAATTTCTTGGTTCATAGTTTCAGTTTTCTTTTCAAACCAAATCTTTTGCCCTGTATCAGGGTTTGTGCCTATATGAAGTGTGCTACCTAAAAAAAAGAAAGCTATGATAAGCTCAATCAAAAAGAAGACAATTAATACAGTCTTTAATGACATTTTTTTACTCTTCATCATTACCCCTATAATATTTCGCCAAACGGCTGTTTTTTATTGTATCATAAATTGTATTTATATAGATTGCAACTTGAGCATTTAGCAAACCAACTCCATATAAAATAACATTAGGTTTTAAAAATATCATTGTTAATAAAGACCATACAATCAGAAATAAAAACCTAATACTAAAGCCGACAAATGCATTTTTTGAGCTTTGTTTTTCGTCAGTTGGATCGAAGCGTTCTGTCTGCCGATAAAGCCAATAAAAATTTATAGCACTTGCCAAAGAACCAAGTAACCACCCTATCACATCTTTAAACAATATAGGCATAATTATTAATAATGGAAGATTTGTCAAGAGAATTATAAACAAAATTCGATTCACATATTTTTTGTTTGTCATTCATTTATGCCTTGTTTGTTAAAGTAATGCATTATAATACGATAGTCAGCATAAAAACCGCTGAATACCCCAATAATTGCACCTAAGATTATTAAAAAATCACTTAGATTAAAAAAACGTTTGATAAAAAAGAAAACTAAAATCCATAAAATTATTGATATTGCCATAGTTAAGCCAAGTTGAGTTAGCAAAGCCAATGCAGATAGTATTCCTCTATCTATCTTGTAGTTAAGTCCTTTTTTATCTAAAAAATTCTTTTTATTCAAAATAGTAGTTCTTTCTTAAGCTATTTGTTTGTCAACAACTTCATTATCTGATCAAGCTCTTCTTGGCTTTTGAAAGGTATCACTAATTCTCCTCTTTCTTTTGCCTTTGTCTTGATTTTGGAACTTCTACCATATATGCTCTTCAATGAGTTTTCATATTTTGAGATTAATTCTGTGGAATAATCTGTATTTTTGCTTGTTTTTGTCTTGGTTTTTCCATATTTGGGAGCCATTTCTTCAGCTCTGCGTACTGTCATTCCATTTTTAACAACTAATTCAGCAAATTCTTGTTGCTTTTTGTCGTCTACTTGCAATATAGCACGTGCATGACCTGCACTTATTAAGCCTTTGTTTAATAACTCTTTTACAGGCTCTGTAAGTTTTAATAAACGCAGTGCATTAGATATTGTTGCCCTATCTTTTCCCATTATATTGGATACATCTGCATGTGTAAACTCAAACTCGTCAACTAATTGTTGATAAGCTGCTGCTTCTTCAAGAGGCGTAAGATCTTCTCTTTGTACATTTTCAATAATTGCAAAAACAAGCTTTTCTCGAGGTGAAACTTCTCTAATAACAACAGGAATCTCAAGTAGTCCTGCAAGTTTTGATGCTTCAAGTCTTCTTTCTCCTGCTATAATTTCATAATT
Source organism: Candidatus Cloacimonadota bacterium (assembly GCA_020532185.1). Classification (GTDB taxonomy): domain Bacteria; phylum Cloacimonadota; class Cloacimonadia; order Cloacimonadales; family WRIO01; genus JAGOCT01. Next base: position 22,545 of record JAJBBH010000012.1, read on the forward strand.
ACCGTCTGCAATTTTTGAAACAATGATGGGTTGTATTAACCCGTTTTCTTTTATTGATTGAGCCAAGTCTTGCAACTTTTCTTGGTCAAAATTCTTACGCGGTTGATATTCATTTGGCTGTATAAGTCCGATTTTTAATTTTGTAATATTCCCTGAGCTTGATGTGCTCTCAATATCTTCTTTTATAAGAGCAGATAATCCTTTTCCTAATCTTGTCATCTTTCTATCACTTCCATCGCTAATTGCAAATAGTTTTGAGCACCAAGTGATTTAATATCATAGTGCATAATAGATTTTCCAAAGCTGGGTGCTTCGGAAAGTTTAACATTTCGATTGATTACACTTTTAAATACTTTTTCTTTGAAATAGTTTTTTACTTCTATGGCTACTTGGTTTGAGAGATTCAATCTCTTGTCAAACATTGTTAATAAAACACCTAAAACATTTAAATCTGGGTTTAGATTTTTTTGTATAAGCCTAATTGTATTCAGCAATTGGCTGACCCCTTCAAGAGCATAATATTCACACTGAATGGGAATAATAACGTCTGTACAAGCTGTCAGTGCATTTACCGTCAAAAGTCCTAATGATGGTGGACAATCTATTATGATATACTCGTACTGATCTTTGATAAGCTCTAATGCCTCTTTTAGTTTTTGTTCGCGGGCAAATTCATGAACAAGCTCAACTTCTGCACCTGTTAAGTCAATGTTACTACCAATTAGTTTTAGAAATTCAACTTCTGTCTTGACTGTTGCTTTTTGTGCTTCTACTTTATTGATTAGCACATCATAAGAAGAATATTTTATCTTGTCTTTATCGACCCCTATGCCGCTTGTTGCATTGCCTTGAGGGTCCAAATCTAATAATAAAGTCTCTTTTTCGTATATTGCCAGACCAGCTGATAAGTTTACAGAAGTTGTTGTTTTCCCAACTCCGCCTTTTTGATTTACTATCGTTATAATTCTACCCATTTTTTATCTCTATTATCTTTCTTTCTCCTAAGATTTCATTTGAAACATCGTAAGTTTGGTAATTTTTAAACATTTTTACATCATCAATTTGCTTCGCTTTATAAAGATTAATGACTCCATTTGCTTTCAATAATTTTGCCAAAATGCTTTTGTATTGTGGTAAAATCTTGACTGATCGGCACAAGATACGATCAAATTTACCATACCACACACTATCAAGATCCTCTAATCGTGAACAAACAATTTTTGCCTCATATAAGTCAAGCTTTTTACAGAAATATTTTATTGAGTTTGTTTTTTTTAGAATTGAATCGAGAAAAACAAGCCTATTGTCTGGGAAAAGAATATTTATTGGAATACCTGGTAAACCTCCACCACTCCCAAAATCTAATATCGTTTCATTACTAATATCAGGATATATTTGAGCTATGCTTATTGAGTCCATAAAGTGAACTGTCCATACTTCGTCGTCTTTCATCTTCCTTGAGAATAAATTGATTTTTTTGTTTTCATCCAAAAGAAGATTATAATATTGCTCAAAAAGCTGCTCTTGATCCAGATTGGCTTTACTTACTTGATTTAGATATTTGAAAAACTCTTTTTTAAGATCCATAATAAAAAGATATAAAGCACGCCTATTTTGTCAATAAATATTTCATATTTAATGATAAATCATGTTTTCTGCTCAAATTACTCTCCTTATTATTTAATAAACATTAGCTATAAATATAGTATAATCAAAAAACACATACATACAAATATTTTTATCGCTTTTATGAATATTTACCTCGCAAAGGAATTTTTGGTTTATAAATTGCATAATTATAATTATCAAATGTGCTGTTTGAGATAAGATTATTATGTCAATTGAGAATTTCTTATTACTCACTATCAATAGAAACTTTTATAATATTTTTTCAAACATGATAAGCTTTATTGCTAATATGACACACTGTTACGGAAATAATGTTTAAACTAAATGCTCGAATAATATAAGTATAACAAAAAAAATAAAAAAACACTTGACACATACTGATATTTATACGATTATCGTATAGTTCTTTTAAAGTGAGAAGGTTTGGATGATATATTTTTTTATAATTTTATAAAGGTTGTTTATGAAGATATTTAAATCAAAAGTTTGGCGTTTGTTTTTATACTTAATTGTATTTTTTTTAATTATTTTAGCAGTTTATACTTTATTAGATATCATTTTGATTTCAAAGTTAAATAAGAATTTAGAACAAGTTGTAAACTATCAAAAAGCAATTAGCGATATTAGAGAAGCTGACAACTTGATGTATAGAGTTGATGTACGTACAATTCAACATGTCATTGGCCGTCATGAAACAAAGATCGATAATATTTTAAGTAATTATATTTCACTTGAACTAAAACTAAAATATGTAAGAAATGAACACCCCTTATTGGATAATGACGTAAAAGATATTCTTTTTAAAATTGAATTAAATCTTCTTGAATTAAAAAACATGCTTTCAACCAATAACTCAGATATGGTAGCTTATGTTAGCCTCTTAAATAATACAACAAAACACTTTGAAGATGTTAGTACACTCATTGAATTATCTTATAAAAAGTCACTCAAATCATTAGAAAAAAAGCAGTTTTACAATCGCTTACTAAGAGTATCAACAATATTTTATACTTTGCTATTGGCATACTTTACGTATCTTTTCAGTCGAGTTTCAAAACGACGTGTTGGCAAAGTTAAAGATGTTTTTCTAAATACACAAGACTACATAAGCAAAAGAAAGGTTTATGGTTACAACGATGAATATACAATTCTAATTAACAGCTATTTAGAAACTTATGCTGAAAATGCTAATAAGACAAAAGAAATCATATATTTACAAGACTATTACAATGAAATAATTGAGTCAATGCCATCAATAATCGTGTCATTGACAGATAAATTAAAAGTATTCATGTACAATAAAAAATTCCGTCAAATATTTGAATTTGACATGCCAGAGCTAAAAGGAATGCATATATTTGACTTGGTACCTGAGCTTAAAAAGTATAATGATAGCCTTCAAAAAACGATTTATAAAAAAGAAATAATTCATATTGATGGAGTTACTTTTTCAAAAGATAGCAGTACATATAGTATAATACTGTTCCCTGTTAAAAAAAGCGAACAATACAGTGTTGTGCTTAGAATAGACGATATAACAGAACTAAGTAAAAAGAATAGACAATTGCAACAAGCTCAAAAAATGGAATCTGTAGGCACATTAGCAAGCGGCCTTGCTCATAATTTCAATAATATTTTAGGCGGAATAGTTGCAACAATTTCCATCTTACAATTTAAAATGAAGGAAGAAGACTTTAAACTTGATTTGCTCGAAAAACAACTTGCATTAATGCAGGACTTGTCGGAAAGAGCAACTGACCTTGTAAAGCAACTGCTGAGTTTATCAAGAACAAAAGAGGCTTGTTTAGTAAGGTTGGATTTAAATTCTGCTATCAAAAGAGTATATAAAATTTGTAAAAATACTTTCGATAAAAGTATCGAATTTAGTATAGAAATATACAATATTCCAAGATATATTATCGGAGATATTAGCCTGATTGATCAAATTCTATTGAATCTTATGATAAATGCAAGCCATGCCTTAACTATTATGAAAAGTGAAGGCGAAAAATGGGGTGGCACTATTTCTGTCAAAATCGCTGAAAGAGAAGTTACCTTACCTGGTAGTATAGCTAGCGGTAAACAAAACTTATTTTGGGTTCTTTCAATATCTGATAATGGAATAGGAATCGCAAAAGACAAAATTGGAAAGATATTTGACCCATTTTATACAACAAAAGATAAAGAATATGGAACTGGGCTCGGCTTGTCTATGGTGTATAGCATCATGAGTCAACATAATGGACAAATAGAAGTCGAGTCTGAACTTGGCGTTGGAACTACATTTAATTTAATATTTCCTGTTTTTGATAAAGATAGCAGTATTGAATATGGCAGTGATCATACTACTCTTGTTCAAGGTAGTGGAAATATACTTCTATTAGATGACGATAATGCTATCAATACAATTACTAAATCTATATTAAATGAGTGCGGTTATGTGGTTACCAGTTTTACTGAATCCGAGTTAGCATTAAAAGAATATATGGAAAAAGAGCCACAGTTTTATGATTTGTTGCTCGTCGATTTGATTATGCCAAAAATGTCTGGCTTTGAATTTTGTATTAAGGTATTAGAAAGAAACATTAATGAAAAAATACTGCTAAGCTCAGGATATCATAACGATCAAAGAATAAAAAAGCTTTTAGATTTGGGCGTGAAGTCTTTTATTGCAAAACCATATACAATGCAGGATTTAAGTCAAAAAATATCAGATATTATTACAAATAAAAGAGAGAGTTATGTCAAATTATAAAAACAACTTGCATTTTATAAAAAACAATCAAAAGTATTTTAAAATAAATCAATTTTGCAAAGATTATGACTTACAATACGTTTATGATAATAGCATAGAAAATGTCCCATCTTTAAAGGTTTGTAAAAACAATGATAATTGTCAACAAATCCATAGTGCTTATACACCCTTGAAAGAAGCAGATGTTTTAGCAAATCATTTTCAAACAAATAAAAAGCATGTGCTTGTTACTGGAATTGGATTAGGTTATCATATTTTGGCTTTAAAAAAAAAATATCCAGATAAAACTCTAATTGTTGTTGAATGTGACAAAAAAGTCTTCTTACATTCTCTGCAATACATAAGCTTAAATGCTTTTATTGATTGTTATTATATTGTAGGCTACCCCGATTATATGCTCAATGAGCTTATATCAGAATGTCTGTCAAAACCCATTTCTTATGAAGATATCGATGTTTTTGAATTAAAGTCATATTCACGTCTACACCAAGACTATTATAGCCTATTTTTAAAAAGGTTTTTACAGAAAAAAATATACAATATTAGTGAAAAATGGAAATACCCAAAGTTTGCTGCAAATGAGACAAGAATTCTCTTTATTGACTCTTCATACGTCTTAACAAAAGAATGTCTGTTTGCTATACAAAAAACAGGCAACCAGGCACACTATATTCATATTGATGACAAAGAATGTGATTACGAACAGTTTATACGAAAATTAATGCAAGATATAAATAGCTTTAGACCTGATTTCATTTTGACAGTCAATCATTTAGGCTTTGATAAAGAAGGGAGATTAACTGAGCTATTGAGTGAAATGGAAATACCTTATGCTTCGTGGTTTGTTGATAGTCCAAATGTTATTTTATCTTGTTTTACCCAAAATATATCGCCTTATTGCTCTATTTTTGTCTGGGATGAAGACTATATAAAGGACGTCTTAAAAGCAGGGTATCCAAATGTTGATTATCTGCCTTTAGCAACATCTCAAGAGATATTTCACCCAAAAGATTTGGCAAAACTCTATGACGTATCTTTTGTGGGTTCAAGTATGGTATATGCGACACATAAAAACATGAAATCATTTGTACATAGACCAGATTTATTAAGTTTACTCGAGATAGTTTCAGAGAGATTCATGTCTCTAAAAACAAGATCAGTAGAGCAAGCTTTGCTTAATTTAAATTACCATAATAATATATTTGAAGATATTGAACAAAAAGAAGATTTTTATGCAGCAGTACTTTGGCGTTCAACTCAAAAATATAGGCTTTCAGGTATTTTGGAGCTTTTGGATTTTCATCCGAATATCAGTGGAGATGAGAATTGGCAAAGATTATTACCACTTGGTTTTAGCACTATGCCCGAAAGATGGTATTATGATAATTTGGTTGATTTTTATAATCAAAGTTTGATAAACTTTAATATGACAAGCTTACAAATGAAGAATGCCGTTAATCAAAGAGTATTTGACGTGCCAGCAACAAATAGCTTTCTTCTTACTGATTACAAAGAACAATTGCATGAAGTGTTCGATCTAAAAGAAGATATAGCTGTTTTTTATGAAATTGATGAAATAAAAGACTTGTGTAAGTTTTATTTAGAAAATACAAAGATTAGAGAAGTAATGTCAAAAAGGGCTATGACTAAAGTGCTAAATCATCATACTTACGAGCATAGGATTACAAAACTAATCAAAATAATGCGTGATAGGTATAAAAGTAGTTTGTAACATTTTTTTGAAAAATATCTTGTTATTATATAAGCTTTAAAATATATTAAAAAGAAAGGAAAAAGTATGAAACAATCAAGAATTATTATTATATTGATTGCAGTCACAATAATATGTTTGATAGGAGTAAAAATGTTGGATGCGAAAAACGAAAAAGTAAAAGTCGTTATGAAAACGAATATGGGCAATATTGAGTTAGAACTTGATAAAAGTATTGCACCAAAAACAGTTGAAAACTTTGTTGGTTTAGCCAATGGCACAAAAGAATGGAAAGACCCAAAAACAGGCAATATGGTTAAAAAACCATTTTATGACGGTTTGATATTTCATAGAGTAATAAATGACTTTATGATACAAGGAGGTTGTCCAATTGGTAATGGAACAGGTGGTCCTGGTTATCAATTTGAAGACGAGACCTATAGCTATGGTGATGAATTATATGGCAATATCGCTACTTTAAATGATGCAAATAGGGTATATCTTGAAGTAATGACGCCCTATTTCCAAAAATTTCAAAGCGAAGAAAATGTTGATGAAGAACTTATTAGCATTGTTCTTCATTGTCAAGCTGAAAATAGCCCAGCACCAATTATGAATAAACCTTATGAGTTTTACTATGAAAAAACTCAATCAAATGCAATCAAAGAGATAAAAGGACTTGCTGCAACAGTAGACTATGGCACAATTTGTATGGCAAACTCAGGTCCAAACACCAATGGTTCTCAATTCTTTATCGTAACCAAAAAAGAAGGTTGCAGTTGGCTTAATGGAAAACACACTGTATTTGGCAAAGTCACCAAAGGTATGGATATTGTTCATAAAATTGAAAATGTAGAAAAAGGTCCAAACGATAAACCTGTAAAAGATGTAATAATTGAAAAAGTAACTATCTCTAAATAACTAAATTATGAGCAAAAAGATATGGTTTTTGTATCGAAGAGCAAAGATAGCAGTATGAGAATAAAGAATAAAAAAACAAATATATTATCAATTGCAAAATATATTCTTTTAGTTGCAATACTTTTCGCTAATACTCTGCTTTGGGCTCAGTATGACGAGAAAAAGATTATGCTTAACCAAGCACAATCTTTTGAAAACTTAAATCAGTTCATGCGAGCCCAGCAGATTTACCAAGATTTATTACAGAAGTTCCCAAATGACAACACAGTGATTCAAAAGCTCTATTATAGCCATATGCGCTTATCAGAATTTGATAAAGCTGACACTCTAATAGAGAGTAAAAAGAATGTGCTTTCACCCGTCTTTTACACACAAAGCAAAATTACAATACTATGTAAGAACAACAATTTAAAAGAAGCTATAAAACTTGCTGACTCATATATTAAGAAAAATCCAAGTTTGGTTAATAACTATCAATTTATAGCAATAACTTTTGAGCAGAATCTGGTTTTCGAGTCTGCAATAAATTACTATTTGCAAGCAAGAAAAGTGACTAATAATAAAAAACTGTTTTCATACGAGCTTGCCAATAATTATTACAATCTAATGGATTACTATTCATCTATTTTTGAGTATGTTACCCACCTTGAAAGTAATAAATCCTATTTATACATAACCAGCAATAAGTTTAAAGAAATGGTAAAAAAAGATTCAACTTTGATTAAAGAGATCGAAAAGCAATGTGCACAAAGTGAAGTAGAAGAAGTTAGGGAACTATATGCTTTGAGCTTAGTCGAAATTGATGATTTTGCTTCAGCCCTCAATGTATACAGCAGTCTAAGCCTTGATAAGTTTATTAAGTTTGCTGATGATTTATATGCCAAGTCTTTTTATCAATTAGCACAGCAGTCTTATGAACAAATAATTACAAAAGACAGTATAACAGCTATTCAATTAGCAGAAATCAAGTACAAAATTGCTCAAATATATTATGATCAAAAATTCTTTAACGAAACAAAAGACATACTCAATCAGATAGTTCAGATGAAAGAATTGGACAATAATCAGTTAAAATATCGTACTAAAGTACATTTTGAGGCAAGAAAACTCCTTGCCAATATCTTAATGATAGAAAATGCCTCAAAGCAAAACGTGCTTGCAGCATTGAGTGATGCAGAAAGCTATGTTTTCAATACAAATGATAAAAAACATATTGCTTTTATTAAAGTGCATTATTTAACTATGAATGAGTATTATCAAGAAGCAGAGAATTTACTTGCACAGACAATAAAAGGTGAAGAATATGGCTCAGCAATTATCGCAAAAAGCCTCCAATACCAGTTTGAGCTTTATCTGATGCAAAATGACAATAGAGCAGATTCTCTGTTGACCGAATTCATTATGTTCTCACCTGAAGATAACGCAGCAAACGATATGCTTTTCTTGTCTTTATTTGTTAATAATCTGGATGAAAATAGGAAACAAGAATTCTTAAAGGCATATCGATTAAAACAAACTTTTCAAAATTCTCAAGCTATTGATAAATTAGAAAAACTTGTACTTAGCAATCCACATGACGAAATTAAGCTATTACTTGCTGATTGGTTAATAGAAGACTGGCAAATAGATAAAGCGAAAGAAGTGTATAACAGCAAGTTTGATAATGAGGCTTATTACGAGTTTGCTCAACTGGAATTGGCAAGATTGAAAAAAAACAATAACGATAAGAAACAGAATATTACAGATTATCTAAAAAACAAACCAAACAGCGTATTTTCACCGCTTTTTAGACAATTATTAACCAAAACTCAGGCAAATAGAGGCTAATCATGAAAAGATTATTTGTAATTGTTTTCATAGCCCTTTTTCTCACTTCATGTCGACTAACAGACTTTCTCGATGATGAGACATTACCAGGCGATAGTGGTTCTTTTAATATTGTGTCTGAAGCACCTGTTTATTCTTATGCTCGCAGTATTTATCTTGATTATCCATACTTGTTTGTTGCTGACGGAAATGCACGACTTACTATTTTTGATATTATGGTTCCATGGAGCTTTAATTCTGTATCAACTGTAGATTTGCAGTCTTATGTTTTTGATCCCATATATGATATGGCAAGAGATTCACGAAATACTTTGTATGCAGCGATGGGGGAATCAGGCTTCTATGCTTTTAAGACGAATACTCCTTATTCTGTTGAAATTCAAAACTATAAACAAGATGTACACGCCATAAGCGTAAGTATTGATGAAGGCAATTATTATGGGAACTTGCTTGCTGTATGTGGAAAAAACTTTTGGAAAATATATGAGATTATTGGTGCTGGGCAGGTTTTTGAACTAAGTTCTCAGAATTTTATTTATGACAGAAACTACAAAAAAGTATTTCTATCATATCCATACCTATATTTAGCCTCAGATAATGAAATTGATATTTACGATATAAGCAATCCAGCAAACCCAAGCTTAATCAATTACGAACCTGCTTACAATTTTAAACAAATGCAAATTATTGGTAACAGAATGATTGTCATGACCAATACTAATCTCATATTTTATAATATTAGCAATCCATACGCTTTGGTAAAATTAAGTTCTTTTGCATTCAATCTTTATCCAACTTCATTTTGTTTTGCAGAGGGAAATCTTATTGTTGCATATAGTAATAAAAAAATTGGGCATTACACTTTAACTTCACAATATAACCTAAATACTATATCATCAATATATTTAAATTACCAGGTTAATGATATAAAATTCCATGACGGCTACTACTATCTTGCATGTGGGGAATATGGCATAGTTAATATGGAAATTATTGCTGATTCAATCTTGATGGATATTGTTTATTCAAATAATTTACAATTCATCAATAATACTAAGAAAAGGTTTATTAAAACATGATAGATTCACACATTAAAGATATTTTTCCTTTATCAAACCCAGTGCTTATTTTTTCAATAATACTATTTGTCATACTTCTTACGCCATATATATTGAGAAAACTTAAAATACCTCATTTAGTTGGGCTTATTATTGCCGGTGCTATAATAGGACCAAATGGTCTAAATCTCATTTTAAGAGATTCAAGTATTATCCTCTTTGGTACTGTAGGTTTGCTTTATATTATGTTTACTGCAGGTCTTGACATTGATCTTGCTGACTTTAAACAAAGCAGTACAAAGAGTATGGTATTTGGTGCTTATACTTTTTTAATTCCACTGACTATGGGCAGTGTTGTGTTCTTTTACTTGTTTGAATTCTCGCCAATGTCATCGATCTTAATAGCAAGTGTTTTTTCTACCCATACTTTAGTAGCATATCCAATCATTGTAAAGTACGGAGTAACAAAAGACAAAGCTGTAACAATTACTATAGGGGGCACATTAATAACAGACATATTAGCTCTACTTGTGCTTTCAATTATTGTGAGTATTACAGAAACTGGAATTAGTATAAATTTTTGGACTCAGCTGATAATAAATACTATTGTTTTAGGAATTTCTATTTTATGGTTTATTCCTTATTTAGCAAGAAAATATCTCAAATCCATTAACGATAATGTGTCCCAATATATCTTTGTCTTAGCAATTGTATTTTTAGCTGCGTTCTTTGCTGAAATGACTGGCTTTGAGGCAATTATTGGTGCCTTCTTGGCAGGGCTTGCAGTTAATCAACTTATACCCCGTAGATCGCCTTTGATGAACAGAATCGAGTTTATAGGCAATGCTTTATTTATTCCATTTTTCTTGATTGGTGTTGGAATGCTGATTGACTTTAGGGTAGTATTTACTGATTTAAAAACAATTCTAATCGCTAGTGCTATGATTATTGTTGCAACTTTATCTAAGTATATAGCAGCATTTCTTACACAAAAAACGTTTAATTTATCTAAAGATCAAAGAAATCTTATTTTTGGCTTAAGCAATGCACATGCTGCAGCAACTTTAGCTTTAGTCTTAAAAGGATATGAGGTTATAATTGATTATATGCCTAATGGCGAGCCAATTAGGCTTTTAAGCAATGAAGTATTTGACGGGGCAATCTTAATGATTCTTTTTTCTTGTATTATTGCTTCAGTTTACGCTCAAAAAGGTGCCCACAATCTGTCTTTAACTAAGACTGTTAAGGAAGATACATCTTATTTGAGCACCAGGATATTGGTACCTATAAGCTTTGAGAAAAATGTAGAAGAATTAATAAACATTGGTCTGTCAATTAAAGATAATGAATTTCAAAACAAGCTATTTGCTTTAAGAATACTAATGACTTACGAGCAAGATCCAGAAAATGAATCCAAAGCAAATGACTTGTTACGCAAAGCATCGATAATAGGAGAGGGAGCAGATCAAGTCGTTGAAGAGCTTTTACGATACGATTTTAATGTCGCAACTGGTATTTATAAAGTTGTTTTAGAGCAGAGGATTACTGATCTTATTTTAGGCTTGCACCATAGAAAGGGACTAACTGGATCATTTCTTGGTAATATCACAGAGGGTGTACTATCAAATTGTAATACTAATATTTTTGTATATCACCCTTGTCAACCATTCAATACAATGAAAAGGTTGGTTTGTGTATTTCCAAAAAATGCAGAAAAAGAAAAAGGCTTTAGTACTATTTTGGCAAGAATTCGGAATTTGGCACTGAATAATGGCATCTATCTATCAATTTTTGCTGAAGACGCTACTCTTGAACTAATTAGAAATTTCAAAACGGATCGACAAATAGAAACAGAATATATAAGCTTGTCTAATTGGGAAGACTTTCTTTATGTCTCTTCAAAAGTACAAGAAAATGTTGGCTTATTTGTTTTTATGAGTCGCAGAGGAAGCATTTCATACAATTCTGAAATGCCACGTATTTCAAAGTATTTAGATATGTATTTTATGGGCACAAGTTTTATTTTAGCATACCCTGCTCAATACAGTAATGATAACAAAAGATCAACTGTAAGTCTTTAAGACTAATAAGCTTAGCAGGGTGAACTATGGTTTATTAATATTTTTAAAAAAGGAAAAGATTTATGGAAAAAATTGGACAACAAAAAGTTGGCGTGTATGTAGATGTATCTAATATAGCACAAAATGGTGGCTTTGGCATGCACTACGATGTTTTAAGAGAGTTTGCTTGCCGTAATCACGGCATAGCAATGAGGCTAAATGCA
>JAJBBH010000032.1 GCA_020532185.1 Candidatus Cloacimonadota bacterium
CACGGGAGAGCCCAAGAATATTTCTCTTGAAAGCTTTGATGTTTATTCATCTGATAAGCTGATTTTAAGCAGTTCAGGGTATATCAAGGATTTTGGAGACGATACAATATTTGAGGCAAATTTAACAGGAAAACTAAGTGATATTATCAATATACCTGATACTAATGCGGAACTTAATGGAGATTTTTGCTTTCAATACTTTGAAGATTCTCCCACATTTAAAGCTAAATTTGCAGCAAACAATTTGGTAGTTAATAATGAAAGCTTAAATGCTCTGACAATCGATATCGAGCAACTGGATCAAGAGCTAATTATCAATGATCTCTCTTTGGGACCAAGCACCTATTTTAATATTCAAGGTAAGGGCAGCTTGGGATATAACTTGATTAGAAAGCAGTCATATGGTTCTGATGAGACATTGAACTTTGATCTAAACCTCGATGTATTGGGCTATTTACGCAAAGAAATAGAATTGGTTGATCATGTTGAGTCAAAGTTTATAGGCTTTGCAGAAATAAAAACTAACGATGAGGGAATAAATATCCAAGCAGCTGAGCTGAAAATGATAGGTGGCAAGCTGAAGCTTCAAGACCAACCTCAGCTAATTAACCGAATAAATATGCACTTTATAATAGATGATAATATGCTTTATATAGTCGAGATGGGCTTTCGTATGGGGAAAGGAGGGATGTCTTTTCGTAATGAAATCATGAATAACGAAGAAGATTTTGTATTGGGTAATATCAATCTTGGGCATATCTATATCAGTTCTTATAATGATGGTATTTTGCTTAATGTGCCCTCATATTCTCCTAAAAATACAGTTACAAATATAGAGGTTAAGGGCAGAAATAGTAATGAATTTGAGATTAAGGGACCATTTGATGATATTCATTTAACAGGTGATTTGATCTTTAAAAATGGTACAGGAGTTTATCCAGCTAAATCAGAAAACTTGCTTAAATATGTAAATACTTTTATGACAAAAAGAGATAGGAAAAGTCAAAGATCATATTCAAATTATGAACGAATGACAGAGCAAAGACCAAGATCTGACTATCCATTTACTTTAGATTTGGTGATGAGATTTACCAACAATATGAGATATGTTACCTATCCGCTTAATTTGCTTGTAAATCCAGACAGCTATTTGGAAATAAGCTATAAAAATGGACGTTGGGGCGTTAATTCTGCATCATTTGTATCAGAGAGTGGCGAGCTTGAAATATTTGGCACAATATTTGATGCAAATTATGTGATGGTAAAAATTACGCCATTTGACTTTTACCCAATAATTCAAGGTTCTTTTTACAAAAAGGCACCCGATGGAACAATATATTACCTTGATATAAGCTCTGATCCATCAATCGATAATTACCTGGAGTCCTTTACTTTAAGCTTGAAAAGTGATAATCTCGAAGACAAGAATATCTTTCAAATGCTTTCAAAATTACGTTATGGCAAATCATTGGATGAGATTTCAGAGCAAGGCGAGCAGGCTATTTTGCAAGATGAGGCATTGCAACTATTTGGTGTGGGCTTAGGCTCGGCATTTATTAATCCATACCTCACGCCATTTGAAACAAAGATACGAAAGTGGATGAAATTGGATAGTTTTGATATAAATCCTGGCTTTGTTCAAAATCTTTTTAATGAATATAAGTCTGATAGCCAAACAAAACTAAAAGGGCAAGACAAAGATATCCTGAGATTTAGCTCTTCAATTTTCTTGAATAACCTGTCTGTAAACTTTGGTAAGTATTTGAGTAATCGATTCTTTTTAAACTATGAAGCAGTCTTTCAAGAAGAGACCGATATCTTTGAAAAAAGCAATCTCTATATGTATAATAACTTTTCATTGAGATACGATTTCCCCTACAAAGTACAGGGAATATATGAGTTTAGGTTAAAGCCAAATAATAAACAAGAAGAGCATCAAATCTTCTTTATGAGAAAGTTTAAATTCTAATTCTATACTTCTGATTTGATTAAAAAGAAAATCCCAAGAGTAAAAAAGATTAGGTTTGGAAACCAGGCAGCCCAAATTGGAGATATTACTTCATTGTAGCCTAAACTCTGGCAAATACGGAGAGTTGTGAGATAAGCAAAACAAATTATTACACCAATTAGGAAGATCATACCGCGACCTTTGCTTCTTACAGATGTTGATGCGAGCGGAACACAAAACAATAATATGATGAAATTTGCCAAAGGGAAGCTTATTTTAGTGTATAAATCGACAAGTTGTACATGATACTTTTCTCCGATTATTTTGAGGCTTTCTATGTACTCTTTTAACTCAAAGTAATTCATTGCTAAATTTGGCTTGGCAATTTTGATAAAGTCATTTGGTGTAGCCCTAATTTCATCTATTTGTCTACGTGTTGCAAACTGGTACTTTGATAATTCTCCATTTGTAAATTCCCTGTCATAACAATATGAAAATAGCCATTTTTCACCATTCCAGACGGCATCATTGGCAGTAATCTTTCTTTGAATGCGACCATTTTTACCATCAAACTTTGTAATATCAATAGTGCGCATTATGTTTTGGTGACCATCAAAAAAGCCAATATAATAGAGATAGCCTTGCGATCCAGAATAATATATATTTGAGCGTAACTTTATGTCCTCAAGCTCTTGTTTTTTGATATCAACATTGTATATTTTACTCCTATATTCTTCAATAGGTGGCAATGCAAATTCACCTAATAAGGCGACAATTAGGCTCATTAAGATGCCTACAACAAGCAATGGGCTTACCATTCTTATAATGCTAATTCCTGCGGCTCGCATAGCAATAGATTCGTGGTATTTGGACAATGTGTTCATCAAAAAAAGACCAGACAATAGCACAATTACAGGGCTGACAAGGATTGTTAGATAAGGTACTCGTAACAAGAAATATTTAGCTATTAGAATATAGTCATTGTCATACTTTAAAAGTCTTGGCAAACGGTCAAATACATCAATTACTATAAACATTGCCATGAAAGATAAAAGTATGATGATAAATGTGCCAAGATATTGTTTTAAAATGTATTTATCTAATATTCTCATTTAATTTAACCAGATATCTTACTAAAAAGTTTGCTAATTTTATTGCTCAATTTATCGAGATCAATGAGACTTTTTTCTTTATAACTTGTATAGGTTACAATTATTCCAATAAACAAGAAGATAATATTTGGCAACCACATTGTTAAAGCAGGACTAAAATGACCACCATCAGCCAGCTGTTCACCACCAACTATCATGACATAAAAAATTAGAAAGATAGCGGCAGATACGGAAAAAGCCATGCCTATACCGCTGGTCTTTGTCATCATACCGATCGGTGCACCAATCAAGAAGAAGACAAAACATGCAAAAGCTAACGAGTACTTTTTATACTTCTCAACTTGATGTATGCGAATAGTCTTTTTAATCTCTTCTTTTTCTGCATTCTTTTGCTTAATTATATTTTGAGTTTTTTTTGCTTTTAATTCGGCATCTGGTATAGAGGAGTCGCTATTCAATTCGTTTAACCTATCTTGTAATGGTTTTATTTCGCTATCGAGACGTTCGATATTCTTTTTATTTGATTCAATCAGCTCATTTATTTGTGTCGAGCTCATTTCTCTATCACCACGATAGTTTGTTGGGCTATTATCTATCTGGAAGCCTAAATTATTCTTTATCAATGTATAATGCTTGAAATATCTAACTTGATATTTATTCTGTTCCTGTACATCTTTTTCATGCATTTCACCATCATATAGATCGATTTGCACACTATTGGCATTATTTTCAATTTTTATTGTGCCTTTTTTTGCTGCAATTGTTGTTGGGAAAGATGAGCTTTCTCGATTATAGATAATAATACCGTGCAATTCATCGTCTATAACATCATTTGCATATATAGAAATGTTTTCAAATGTGGTGAATATACCGGGTTTAATTGCATTTACAGGCTTTCTATAGGTAACTTTTAGCATCAAGTTTTTTAGGGTATGATTTGTTTCTGGCAGTATAAAGTCATTGAAATAAGCCATTCCACCAGCAAGCAAAAATGCTGCAATATACATGTATATCATAACTTTATAAATATTGACTCCACATGCCTTTATAGCAGTAAGCTCTTGATCTACAGCCATTCTGCCAAAAGTCATAATAGAAGTATTTAACACTGCAATGGGCACCGATAAAGCCAGTATAAAAGGCATGCTTAACGAAAATAAGCTGATAATTGTGAGCACATCCAATTGTTTTTCAATTATGATATTAAGTAAATCAATTAGCCTATCGAGCATCATAACAAAAGTTATTACGATGACAGATAAAGTAAAATGTTTGAAAGTCTCTTTTAAAAAATATCTTTCTAATATCTTCATTCTATTCGTCCAAATCAATCATATCTAAAAATTGATCTTCACTGATAATCTTGATGGTTTCAATCTTTTGAGCCTTTGTTAGTTTCGAGCCAGCAGACTCTCCAGCAATTAAATAGTCAAGATTTTTGCTAACAGAAGAAATAATAATTCCGCCGTTCTTTTCTATAAGTTTATGTATTTCATTACGTGTATGGTTTTTGAGAGTGCCAGTTACCAAGAATTTGAGATTGCTGATAGCGGTATCATTTTTTGTTTCATCAGAGCTATTAAAGTTCAATCCTAATTCTTGTAACTTGCGGATCAAATTCACATTATCATCATCTTTAAAAAACTTAACAATAGAGCTGGCAATTTTTTGACCAATTTCAGGGATGCTTTGCAGCTCTTCTTCAGTTGCATTAATAAGCATTTCAATATTATTAAAGCTTTTACAGAGGATTTTGGCAGTCTTTGAGCCAACAAAGCGTATGCCCAAAGCAAAGAGTAATTTATGGAAGTCTTGATGTTTTGATCTTTCAATAGCTTCTTTGAGGTTGTCTACAGACTTTTGTCCCATTCGTTCGAGCATTAATATTTTTTCATATTCAAGTTTATAGATGTCTTCTATACTATTTAGTAAGCCATTTTCGATCAATAAACTAATATTTGCAGGACCAAGCCCCTCGATATCCATCGCATCTCTTGAGGTAAAGTGTTCAAGTCTTCTCTGTAGCTGAGCTGGGCAGGCACTATTGACGCAATAGGTAATAACGCCACCCTCTTCCTTTTCTAATTTATGCTTGCAGACAGGGCAATTTTCTGGGAATTGAACTTTTAGATGAGTATTGGGTCTGTTTTCTTCGACAACGCCTAATACCTTTGGAATAATCTCTCCAGACTTGATAATCCTTACTTTATCGCCAATTCTAAGGTCCAGCCTTTCAATCTCCTCAATATTGTGCAAAGTTGCTCTTGCTACTGTTGTACCTGCTATAGACACGGGTTTGAGCAAGGCGACAGGTGTAACAGCACCAGTTCTACCAACCTGAAAAGCAACATCCAAAAGCTCACTAATCTTTTCTTCAGCTTTAAATTTATAAGCAATTGCCCACTTGGGGCTTTTTGTTGTATAGCCTAATTCTTCTTGCAAGGCAATATCATCAACCTTGATTACTATGCCGTCAGTATCATACTCAAGTTTATAGCGTTCTTTATCCCAGTGATTACAAAAATCAACTATTTCCTGATATGATTTTGCTCTTATATAATGCATATTAACAGGGAAGCCCCATTTGTCGAGTAATTTGATAATCTCAGACTGTGATTGTGCTATAGGCTGATTTGTAAAGCCAACTGCATAGAAAAAAGCATTGAGTTTACGTTTTTTAACTTCACTGCTATCTTTTAGCTTTATGGAGCCAGAAGCTGCATTTCTGGGATTGGCAAATATCTTTAAACCATCGAGCTGCCTTTCCTCATTGATGCGTTCAAACTCGGAAACAGGCAAATAAACTTCGCCTCTAATCTCTATTTCGCCAGCAAAAGGTATTTTTAAAGGCAAGTCTTTTAATGTTTTGATATTCTCTGTTACAATTTCACCTACATAACCATCACCACGAGTTGTTGCGTACATAAGCGTCCCATTTTTGTAAAAGAGATTGATAGAAAAGCCATCGATTTTAAGTTCGCAGCATATATCTAAATATTTTACTTGCAAGTCATTTTGAGCCTTTAGCACGAATGATTTAAGCTCTTCCAGAGAATATGCATTGTCCAAGCTGTACATTCTCTGTTTATGTGGGATATTCTTTTCGCCTAAATATAGGTCTGAACCCACTCTCTGTGTTGGTGAGTCATCTTGTTTTAGCTCGGGGTACTGTGTTTCAAGAGTTACAAGTTCTTTTAAAAGGGTATCATAATCATAATCGCTAATTTCTGGCAAGCTATGCCTATAATATAAGTCATTATGTCTTTTAATTTCCTTAGTAAGATATATTATTCTTTCTTTAATATTATCCATTAAATCCATATATTTTACCTCATACTCAGAAAATTAGTTTCTGGATCATGTTTGACTATTTTTATCTTTTCTATTTTTCTATTTGTAACCTGTATAATTTCTATTTTAAACTCAGTCTCATTTATGACAAAACCACGAGTTGGTATTTTTTCAATCTTATCAATCACATAGCCTGCAATAGACTCGTAATCTCCTTTTGGTATATTAATATCATAATCATCGACAAGAGTATCAACATCAACATCAGCTTGCACGATTAGAGTGTTTTTGTTAATAATCTCAATATCCTGTTCTTTTTCATCATATTCATCTTCAATATCTCCTACCAACTCCTCGATAATATCTTCAATTGTTGCAATTCCAGAGGTGCCTCCATAGGAATCTACTATCACAGCCATGCTTCTCTTTTTGCTTTGCATCTCTTGTAATAGGTTTGTGATATCCATCATCTCAGGTGCAAAAAATACTTCACGTTGTAATTCCTTTGCAGTTAACTCTTTATTATCCATTTTTGATATCAGATCATAAATAATCAAAACCCCTGTTATTTCATCCAAATTATTATGAAAGACTGGATATCTTGTATAGCCCTCTACTCTTGCCAACGCCAAAATCTCATCTACTGTCAAAACATCTTCAATTGCAATGATATCAGTACGTGGTATCATAATATTCTTCGCCACTAATTGGCTGAATTCAAGAGCATCTCCCAGCATCTCTTTTTGGGTGTAGTCCTCGATACTTTCATGATCGGATGTTTCTGATAATAAATAAGCAACGTCTTCTTTAGTAAAAAAATGATAGGAGTCATATTCAGCTATTTTAAATCTTTTCTTTAAAAAATCATTCAATAACGAGACTAAATAAACAAGAGGTTTTAACATGATATATATGAAGTTAAACAACGGATAGAATAAATATACAAGCCTGTCGGCATGATCTCTAAAGATAGTTTTGGGTATCAACTCACCAAACACTAAAACAGATATCGTAACTATTATAGTCGCTGTTTTGGCACTACCAATATCATGCTCTTGAAAGAGTACAGTTGCCAAAGAAGCAATTATTACATTCGACACATTATTGCCAATCAGTACAGTCCCAAAGATTCGATCAGACTTTTGCAGATATTTTAAAATACCTTTTTTTCTTTCATCATTTTTTGATTCTTGTTCGAGTTTAAAGCGATCAAGCGATACAAAACCTGTTTCTATTCCTGAAAAAAAGAAGGAAATTAAGAAGAAGATTAGTATGACCCAAAAAAGCATTTATCTATCCTTTAAATATAAATTACTATGTTGTACCAAGTCTTTCATTTTTATAAGCTATTTTCAATGAATCTATAAATTCATCTAACTCGCCATCGAGTACACCAGTTAATCGATAAGTTGTCATATTTATTCTGTGATCAGTAATTCGTGACTGAGGGAAATTATAAGTTCTAATTTTAGCACTTCTATCGCCAGTTCCTACTTGTGCTTTTCGGCTTTGTGAGATTTCTGCTTCTTGCTTTGAGATCTCGGCATCAAGTAGTCTTGATTTTAAAATAGTTAATGCTTTTGCTTTATTTTTATGCTGTGATTTTTCATCTTGGCATGTTACTACTATACCTGTTGGTAAGTGAGTAATGCGTACTGCTGAGTCAGTTGTATTGACGCTTTGTCCGCCATTACCAGATGAACGATAAACGTCAATTCTCAAGTCGTTATCTTCGATATGAACATCAATATCTTCAGCTTCTGGTAATACAGCGACAGATACAGCCGAGGTATGAATTCTACCATTTGCTTCTGTATCAGGGATACGTTGCACACGATGCACACCACTTTCAAACCTCATTGTACCATACACATTATCGCCTGAAATAGCAAATATCATCTCTTTAAAACCACCCAAACCAGTTGGATTTGACGTTATAATATCAATTTTCCATTTCTTCAACTCAGCGTATCTTGTATACATGCGGTAAAGGTCTGTTACAAATAAAGCGGCTTCTTCGCCACCAGTACCTGCTCTTATTTCTACTATTGCATTTTTGTCATCATTAGGGTCTTTTGGTGCGAGCAAATCTTTGAGCTGATCGATAATAGCAATCTGTTCTTTTTCTTTTTCTTCCAGCTCATCTTTAGCCAAAGCAATGATATCCTCATCTGATTCTGTATTTATCATTTCCTTGCTATCGTTTATTTCTTGCTGAACAGCTTTTAGCTTATTGTATGTTGTTAAAATAGCATTTACATCATTAAACTGACGAGTTATTTTTTTAAAAGAACGTTGATCTCCCATAAGTGATGGGTCAACAACTTTATCCTTTAGTTCATCATATTCAACTTGTAGGGCTTTTAATTTAGCTTCTGGTATCATGTAAAATAGCTCCTATCTTTAATCTTTGGTTTCCTTATCAACAAATCGTATATCTGTATATTCACTCAAATCAAGTTCTAATGCGGCTTTCAAAGCGACTATCGCTACTTCGATCTGATCTTCACTTGGCTCTTGTGTTGTAATTTTTTGCATTGCCATGCCAGGAATAGTCATTATTTTTACTATTGGATGTTTGAGGTTTTTCTCTGATTTTTTCAAGACTTCATAAGATAAGCCAGCTATAAAAGGCAATAATAACAAGTGATAAGCTAATCTAACAAATATTTGAGGAAAACCAAAATATCTACTCACAATGCTATCGACAATTGAATAGACCAAAATCGATATCAACAACACAAAGAACATGAAACTTGTTCCGCAGCGTGGGTGAATAGTTGTATACTTAACTGTGTTTTTGACATTTAGCTGTTGTTCGTGGTCGTAAGCATGCACACTTTTATGTTCAGCACCATGATATTCAAAGACTCTGTGTATATCTTTGAACTTACTAATAATCCAAATATATAAAATAAAGAACACAATTCTGATAGCCCCTGCAAAGATATTAAACAACCAATTATCTTTAGTCAGATTTATCCAGCTTGCCAATTGATATGGAAGAAATCCAAACAAGAGAAAAGCCAAGCCAAAAGATATGATGATTGTTAAATACTCAGTGATTTTAGCAAAAAGGCTATTTTCCTTTTTGTCTGTTTTATCTGTATCATCAAAGTCAAGCTCTGCTCGCTGTGCAGAAAAGGTCAGTGTTCCTATGCCTATTGTCATCATCTCGATAAGTGATACAAATCCTCTGATAATTGGCTGCTTATATAATGGATGTGTCTTTGTTTTAGTAACAAAGCTTTCTTTCAACACTTCAATTTGCCCACTTTTGCGTCTAATAGCTGTAGCACAATAAGCGGGACCTCTCATCATTACGCCCTCAATTACTGCTTGTCCGCCAACCTGTATTTCTTTTTTGCTCATAATATTCCTTAAATATAAAAAAAATGCATCATACTACTCTAATAGTTAAAAGTATATGATGCAATAAAAAGTTTAGTTATCGCTTGTTAAACCGTATTTTCTGTTGAATTTCTCTACTCTACCAGCTGTATCAAGAATCTTTTGTTTGCCAGTATAGAATGGATGGCATGCTGAGCAGATATCGACATCAAGCTTAGCGTTTGTAGAGCCAGTTTCAAATGTATTTCCACAAGCACATTTTACGGTAACTTTCTGATATTTAGGATGAATTCCGTCTTTCATTTATTTCTCCTTAACTATTCATTCATTGATTTAAACATCAAAAAATGTTTACATTATTTTGTCAAATGATTTTTTCATATAATTTTGTTTTAATAAAACTCATGCAAGATTTGTCATTTACCTCTGCTTCTGACTTTTTCCTTACGTTCCTTGATTTTTTGCTCCCATTCTTCTATTTTCTCTTGTTTCTCTTTTTCATCATTAGCAATCTCAAAAAGTGTTTTCTTTGGCTTTAATTTTGGCAAAAGGTTCCATTCCATAATTATTGCATAAACCAATAAAACAACGAGCAGCACTGCCACCGCTAAAAGCGAGACTTTTATTAGTGTTGATCCTTGTGTCATTAGAGTTTGAAGTTCTTGATATAAATGCCCTTGATTTAATGCAGCGTCAATAATCACAAGCAGTATTATAAGAATAAATATATATTTCATAAGCCAAGACTCACAAATAATTGTCTATCATTATTAATCATTTTCACCTCTCTTTACACAATATCGGTAAAAATCAAGGTTTCTCAAGTTTTAATTTTAAAAGCTGTGTTCCTGTTACCACATATAAACTATTTTCAAAGGCATCATAATCGCTAATATGCACGAGTTCTGAGTCAAATTCTATTGTGCTAATAAGTTGTCCCGTATCGTTATTAATCAAAGAAATAGCTCTTTTTTGAGGCAAAAAGAAGATACTAAATAGCAATCTCTTATCTTCTGCTGGTGTAATCATAAAAGGAAGTAAACTTGCACCAGTGCATTGGTTCTCAATATTTGCATAATGAGCTTTCCAGACGAGCTCACCATCATGGCGTTTAAAGCTATAAACATAGGAGGAGTCATCGTGAACGATTGCTCTATTTCTATCTAAGAGATTAAATGACATTATTTTGTGTTCAAGCTGTTGTTTCCATTTTATCTCAGATGTCTTTTTACTATAAGCTATTATTTTATCATAAGATACAAGATACAGGTTATTTAAGTCAAAAAAGGGCTTAAGAGTGAGGTCAAAATTGATATTAGTTGACCATTCTTTTTTCAATTCAAGTGTATTGTTTTTGAGTAATATCTTCTCAAATTCAACTTGCAAGTTTTTGGGAAAGCTCTCCAGGTCTATGTTTCTAATACTTTGTTGAAACAGAAATTTGCTTTTTTCGATATGCACTTCAACTTCATTTTCTCTAAAAAAAACATAGTAAGCAGACACCAAGATAATAACGATCAACACTATCATTGTAGCAATATATCTTTTCAATTTCCCTCCTTGCTATAACGGCATTTTAGGTCCACCATTTAACAAAGCTTCTAATAAAAACCCTATACAAAGTAGGAATATCATGCAACATATTGGTATATGCGGCATTAGCCAACGGACAATAGCATTCTTTATTCTTTATAGAGGCTCGTTCTTTTTTAGCAAGCTCTGCAAACCATATTTTCTTAAAATTAAAATTTGTATCTTTTAAATGTCCTAATGGCTTTGCTTTCACGCAGCAAGTCCACACTTCACCATCAGGAGAAATCTGTGCAGAGGCAACACCAGCATAACACGGTATCACTTGAGTTTTTTCTTTGAGGGTTTCTTTCACTAACTGATAGTATTCAATTCGAAATGCTTGTGTAATACGATTAACTCTCTTTTTTATTTTTGTATTCTTTATTCTATGAATCAAATAATCAATAGCTGCTTTATAAGAGAGCAAAGATGGCGTTATTTCTTGTCCTATTGTATCAAGTTCTACCCTCTCTTCCGCTATTTCTGTAATATACTGATCTGGATTTAGCTTCATTAATGTATTAGATATTTTGGTAAAATCTTGCACGTTGAAAACAGAAATCACTGAGTGAATACCAATAGATACATTTTTATAGTTCTTTTCTCTTAATCTATTATAAGTTTCGATTACTTTTTGATAATTTCCCTCAACATTACGTATTTTATCGTGTTGCTCACCAACTCCATCAATTGACAGATTGATAATGATTTGAGACTTTGGGCAAGCCTCTGAAATCTTGCCTACAGACTCCACTATTTTATCTACCAAGATTCCATTTGTAGGTATATTTATCATTGCTGGCTTACAAATTTTATAGCCCAATGTCACGATTTCAACCAAGTTTTCTCTTAAAAAAGGCTCTCCCCCGCTATAAGTAATCCAATATGGACTTTTACCCAAACTTTTGAAAAGAAGCCTATATTCTTCGAGGCTCATATGTTCAGATTTCTTTTTATAAACATTACAAGTGCTACATCTTGAGTTACACCTATAAGTTAGGCTAATAGTATAGCTAACGGGCAATATCTTCGGAAAGCCAGTATAATAGGCTAATTTATATGCAAAAATACGCGGCAAAAGCTCGATCATTCTTTATCTTTACTCCTATATTTTAATGACTTTGCACTATCAATAGTCTTCCATTTAAATGGGTTTCGTTTTTTTATTTTATAGTCATATGAGCCTAAAATTCGACAATATACCTCAAGCATTGCCACTCCTATCACCCAGCCTATTTTATTCTTGTTTCTCATACAAGCTTTAAAAAAGAGAATAAGCATTAAAGATGAATCTTGTGACGACACTTCATGCGATTGATTGTCTTTCAACCATAAATGTCCTGCTGCTATTCTGCGTCTTTGCTTGACAAAATCAGAGAAATTCTCAGGTCCTTTATTATGCACAATTGCTGCAGGCACGTATAGCAGCTTATAATCTTGCTCCAATATAATTGCTTCAATACTTGCCTCGTCCACAGCTGAGTTTGCTGGTATCTCGTCAAATAGCCTTCTAAAAGCCACCATTTCCCCCAGTTTAGGGCTATATTTTGCCATTTCATGATGCAGGCTCCAGAGCAAATTAACAGCAAAACCAATAAAGGTATTTGTTGGGTTTTCTGGCACTGGTTTGCCACCAGTCATTCCTATCTTTTTATTATTAAAGGGAAGCACAAGCTTTTCTATCACATCATTTTCAGGTATTGTATCCGCACTTTCAATTATCAAAATATCAGAGCTTGCCTCTTTTAAAAACAAATTTATTGCGGCTGATTTTCCACGTCTTTCATCTTCTTGTATTAAATGCACCTTTGGATGATTTTGACAAAACTCTTTTACAATTTCATCAGTACCATCTGTGGATGCACTTGAAACAACGATTATTTCTACTATTTCAACAATATCCTGCTTTTGCTCGACAAGTGCATTCAAGATATTTGCCATATTTTTCTCTTCGTTATAGGCGAAAACGCCCACACTACATTTTATCTTATCAGCCATTACATCTCCTTAAAAATCTCATACTAAACATCAGCTCTATAAACAGCATCTAAAACTGCATTGATAAACGGTGTTGATGTTTCTGAACAAAACTTTTTACTTATTTCCAATGACTCATTTATCACCACAGGTGCTGGTGTTTTATAATAAACAATTTCATATATTGCAAGCCTCATTATACATAAGTCCACTTTAGCAATACGATCTGTTGTCCAACCTATACTATACTGATTGATGATTTTATCAATCTCGCTTAACATTGGAATCAGGTTTTGTAATAATTTTTTAGCAAAATCATATATCTTTTTCTTTGTATCAACTCGACATTCTTCTGCAATTAGCAAAAGCTTTTCTTCATATTTACTCAACAAATCAAGCTCTTGCAAATATTCATCATTTGACTCATATTCCAATGCGTACAAAGTTTGTACAACTAACTCTCGCGATTTTCTTCTAAAGCTCATTTTACTCCTAAATTATATATTAGATTAGCAATCCTCATTCAGCAATTATATCACAAAGATTTACCATTTCGATAGCTGTCAATGCTGCATCCCAGCCTTTGTTACCAACTTTTGTACCAGCACGCTCAATTGCTTGTTCGATAGTATCTGTTGTCAATATTCCAAAAATTACTGGCTTATCACTTTTTAAACTTACTGAAGCAATACCTTTGCTGACCTCTGCACTGACATAGTCAAAATGAGGTGTAGCACCTCTGATGACTGTTCCAAGACAAATAACAGCAGCATATTCATTCTTTTTTGACAGTTTTTGTGCTAATAAAGGAATCTCAAAAGCTCCAGGCACCCAATAAACTGTGATATTACTCTCTTGTGCTCCGTGTCTATAGAGGCAATCTAATGCACCTCCCAACAGTTTATTATTAATAAATTCATTGAATCTACTAACAATTATCGCATAGTTTGCATCCTTTGTTATCAGTTTACCTTCTATTACTTTTGGCATTTTAACCCCTTTACAATATTTTTTAATCCAATATATATAAAGATTGAAAATAAGTCAATTAAAATTTTCTTTTAAAATCAGATAACAATCTTTTATTATGATGCATCCAATCGCTCTTGTTTATGTTCAAACCGTTTTCTTGCTGTATGATCGAGTATTTTCTTACGCATTCTGATGCTTGTTGGTGTTATTTCTAAGAGCTCATCATCGGCAATATATTCCAACGCCAACTCAAGAGAAAAGTTTTTTGGTGGGCTAAGCTTGATAGCATCATCATTACCTGCAGCTCGCATATTAGTTAGTTTTTTCCCTCGACATACATTGATCACCAAATCATTATCTTTGCTATGCTCTCCAACAATCATTCCAGAATAAACCTCTGTATTGGGATTTATAAATAAGGTACCACGTGGTTGAAAACTATTTAAAGAATATGCCAAAGCTGTACCTGTTTCCATCGCAATCAAAGAACCATGCTTGCTACCAATTATTTCTCCTTTATACAAATCATAGCCATAAAAACATTGATTCAGAACTCCTGTGCCTCGTGTCTCTGTCAAAAACTCATTTCTAAAGCCTATCAGACCTCTTGCAGGTACTATAAATTCGAGACGAGAATACCCATCAATTGCAGCACTCATATTAGTCAGCTCACCTTTACGCTTGCCCATCAGTTCAATAACTGCACCCACAAGGTCTTCAGACACATCTACCATAGCTATTTCCATTGGTTCCAAGATATGACCATCCTCTTGTTTCAAAATTACTTTTGGTTTGGACACTTGAAATTCATAGCCTTCACGGCGCATATTTTCTATTAAAATCGACAATTGAAGCTCTCCACGACCCTTGACAACAAATCTGTCTGCCGAATCAGTCTTTTCCACTACCAAAGAGATATTGCTCTGTAATTCTCTTTGCAAGCGTTCATATATTTTATTAGAAGTCAACCACTTACCTGAGCGCCCCATAAAAGGAGAATCATTTATCATAAATTCCATTGCCATTGTTGGTTCATCAATATTGATAATTGGTAGAGCCATCGGCTTATCTTTATCAGCAATTGTTTCGCCCACATCAATTGAATCCAAGCCAGCAACAGTCACAATATCACCAGCATAAGCTATTTTAACTTCAACCTTTTGTATGCCCTTATATTTGAACACTTTATTGACCTTATAACTGATGATATTTCCATTTCTTTTCATCAATTTAACCTCATCACCTGCATGAATGCTGCCATTTAATATCTTACCTGTTCCCATTTTTCCCAAATAAGTATCATATTCAATTGCTGAAACAAGCAGTTGCAAAGCTTTGTCTTTATCACCAATAGCATCAGGTACTTTATCTATAATTGTGTCCAATAATGGGCAAATATCTTTTATTTCATCTTCCATATCAAGCAATGCATAGCCATTTTTACCAGAGGCATAGACAACTGGAAAATCAAGTTGTTCTTCATTTGCATTAAGTTCGATAAACAAATCAATTATCATATCCAAAACTTCCATTACTCGTGCATTTGGTCTATCAATCTTATTGATCACAACTATTGGTTTTAGCCCAATCTCAAGGGAATTCTTCAACACATATTTTGTCTGAGGCATAGGTCCTTCAAATGCATCAACAAGCAATAACACACTATCCACCATCTTCATAATACGTTGCACTTCTCCGCCAAAGTCTGCATGTCCTGGTGTATCCACTATATTTATCGTATAGTCTTTATAAGAGATGGAGGCATTTTTGGAAAAGATAGTTATACCTCTTTCTTTTTCAAGATTATTTGAATCCATTATTCTGTCTGTTATTAGTTCGTTTGATCTAAATGTTCCTGTATATTTGAGCATTGCATCAACGAGGGTTGTTTTGCCATGATCCACATGTGCTATAATTGCAATATTTTTAGTCTTGTTCATATTTATCCTTTTTTTGCTAAAATTTTCCTATACGACTTCTTTAGCAAAAGCTTGCACTTCTGCTAATCAAAGATATTTTGTGCTAAACGCCTTTTTGACCTGGAGACCAGATATATTTATGTAATTGTAATTGAAATCTAATGTCGAGCTTATCTCTCAAAACCCATTCAACTATTTGCTTAGGCTCTAATTTGCCTAATACAGTAGAAAACAATATTGATTGCCCTGATAAGTTATTTTTATATAAAAATTCTTTCGCCCACAGATAGTCTTTTTCTGAGCTAATAACAAACTTAAGATTATCTCTATCTTCATCAAAATAATGCAGGTTTTCTGTTAAAAAAGAATCTTCAGCACCGCTATCTGGGCACTTTACATCAACTATCTTATGCACAAAATCAGGTATGTTATTGAGGGATATTGAACCGTTTGTTTCGATTAGAATAGTATAATTATCTTGATGCAAAAGATTGAT
Organism: Candidatus Cloacimonadota bacterium; assembly: GCA_020532185.1. Lineage (GTDB taxonomy): Bacteria > Cloacimonadota > Cloacimonadia > Cloacimonadales > WRIO01 > JAGOCT01. The sequence goes on from JAJBBH010000032.1 coordinate 16,639, forward strand.
TAGTTGTACTAATTCTTTTTGTAATAGTGGCTCACCACCTGTAAACTCAACAAGTTTAACAGGTTCATACTCTTTTATTTTCTCAAACACTTCTTGAATACTTAGTCGCAGCTTTATTTCACTATGATATTTTGTATCGCAATATGAACAATTTAGATTACATCCGCAAAAGCGAACAAAAATACATGGTAATCCACAATAAGTAGATTCTCCTTGTATGCTAAAAAATAATTCATTTATATTCATCATAGACAGTGCCTTTATTTATAGAGAAATAGTTTAAAATGGAATATATGGCAATGACTTATGATAGCCTAATATTGAGTCAATTTTATCTATTATTTGCTCTGGATGCCCTACTACAAATTTTTCTTTATTACCAGTTTTAAAAAAATAGTAGTCATTTTCATCAACATTGAGATATTCCATAAAAGAAATATCACCATAAAGAGGCACACCTCTCTGGACCATTAGCTGTATATCATCAATTTCTTGATAAAGTATATTATCGAATGCATCTTCTTTTTTATTAGTCAAAAGCAGCAAGTTCTTTTGTGGGTTCAAAAGATCTGCCCCATTTAAATACAAAGCACGATATCCATTAACTGTTACCATTTGATATAACTGCTTTGCACTAATTTCAGGGAATTTCTTCTTTGCAAAGCGTATTTCTTCCAGCAAATTTATACTGCCTGTCATAGTTGAGTCTGTACCCAATACGATATTCACACCCTTTTCAAGGCAAGAGATAATATCAAGAGTTTGTCCAATCAAATAATAATTTGAATCTGGGCACCAACAAATTGAGGCATTTGCTTTCCTTACAGCATCTAATTCGCTTCTTGTCAAAGAAATACCATGAATAATCAGGGTATTTTCTTGCAATAAATCAGCTTTTTGAAGCAGGGCAAATTCCTTTTTTGTTTCATCATCCAAACCTTCTGCAAGGTGAATAATAAAGGGCATTTTACCTTTAGATTTTCTCATCTCTTCTTCGGGACTATCGCCTCCCCACCAATTACCGAGAGTAATAGAATGACACTGGGCATAATCTCGTAAAACCTCGATAGGAAACATATCGTAATATTCTTGTGCTTGCAAAACTCCATGATCTTGTACAACAGAGGCTCCTGAAAATAGATTTTTAAATGCTCCAAGCTTAACAAGCAGAGGTGCATTAGCTTCCAGTAGATCAAAATTACCACTATTTGTCCATATTTTGTTTCGCTCAAGAAAGCTTGCTGACACCTTATTATCTTCAACCCAGAGATGAGAATTAATATAGGGTGCATTGGTACCTGATTTTGGATACCAATTACCAACCAAATGATCGTGAGAATTAATAAGTGGGATGCTTTTTAATATTTTATCGCTATCCCACTGATATTCTGCTTTTTTAAATAAAGGGCTATCAATCTCAATCCATTGATTTGCTTGAACTTTATCAATAGACTCAATAGCTTGCTTTACTTTTATTTTAAACATTTATTGATTAAACCTTTTTATTGCTAATGGCAAAATCTCAAACAAATCACCGACTAAACCCAAATCTGCTGCCTGAAATATTGGTGCATCTTTATCTTTATTAATTGCAATAATATAGTCAGCTGATTGCATGCCTGCCAAGTGTTGAATTGCACCAGAAATACCGACTGCTATATAAATCTTTGGCTTGATTGTTTTGCCTGTTTGACCAACTTGATGCGGATATGGAATCCATTCTGAGTCAACTGCAGCACGTGAAGCACCAACAGCACCCTCAATCAGTTTTGCAAATTCCTTCAACAACTCGAAGTTCTTTGCTTCTTTAAGTCCACGACCACCAGACACAACAATGTCTGCTTCGGTGATATTAATCTGATAGCCTTCTTCTTGCACACTTTCAAGGAATTTTACTTTGCTATCTTTAGCCTCAAAATCAAGCTTTTCAACAATTACTTCGCCTTTTCTTGTATCATCTTTTGGAAATGGGACCATAACTTTATGTCTAACTGTTGCTATTTGAGGTCTATGGTTTGGTGTGAGGATTGTTGCCATAATATTTCCGCCAAATGCGGGGCGAGTTTGCATGAGATTGCCTGTTTCAGGGTCAATATCAAGCCCTGTACAGTCTGCTGTCAAACCAGTATGAAGCTTTACTGCCACTCTTGGCACAAAAGATCTACCGATATTGCTTGCACCAGCAAGTATAATTTCTGGTTTATATTTCTCTGATAATTGAAGAAATGCAGATGTATAGATCTGATCTGTAAAGTCTTTCACTTCGGGATTATTCACTACAATAACTCTATCTGCACCACAGGCAATTAATTCATCTGTCAATTTTTCTGGGCTTGCTGACAATAAAACTGCTGTCAAGTGAGTGTTTCTCTTTTCTGCTAATTCTCGACCTTTTCCTAATAGCTCAAAAACTACTGGTGAGATTATGTTATTTCTTTGTTCTGCAAAAACCCATACACCTTTATAATCTTCTTTATTTACTGAAGAATAGTTTTCTCGCTTCATTACAAGTGCTTCAAAAGAACACGCACTAATACAAGCACCGCAAAGGGTACATGTATCGTGATTTATTTGTGCTATTTCATCGATGATTGTTATTGAATTATATGCACATGCTTGTACACATGCTCCACAACCAACACAATTTTTGATGATAACTTCTATCATCTTATCTCCTTATTTAAATATAATATTTCTATTTTTTCTATTAATTGTTTTTTTGTCAACTACTTTTATTTTTTTGAATGCTTTTTCTGATAAATAAAAAAATAAAGCACCACAAGCCGCTCCCACAGGTACATCTACAAAATAATGATAATGACAATATACTGTTGAAATACTGAGCATAAAAGTCAGCGGAAACAAGATATATGGCAAATACTTAATATATTTTGCACTGATTATGCTAATTGTCAAGGCAATTGCAACATGAGAACTTGGAAATGCTCCCCCAAAATGTGGGCTCATTCGATATATAAATGCCATTATATGTGTAAAGACGCCATAACGATACTCTACTGTCAATGCAAATGCCTCTTCAATCGCACGTCCACCTGTAACAGGTAGCACCATATAAAAGAAATAACAAAGATAAAAGACAAAGCTTATATTAAAAACAATGCGCTTAAAAATATCTTCTTTACGACGAAAGTATATGTAAAATGGCACAATAAATATCATCATATAATAACTAAAGTAAGAAAAATGCATCAGTTCTTGCAACCATGCCCAATCCCACTTTGTACCCCAAACAAGTGCTGGCTGGTAACCAAATATCAGATAATCCCATTTTTGCACGATTGGATCCAAATACTCTGAAAATACAACAAGATTTACTTGAGATGTCGCTTCATAGAATAATGCAAAAAACGCTGGTGCAAACCATAAATGTGCAAAATGTAGAATTCGACTTGCAAAACTATCAGCTTTCATGCTAAGCTTATCGTCATAATGAGCTATTGCAAGAAGCAATGTTGCGATACTTAGAAAAATTAGCAATAAGCCCTGAGCATTTTCTATACGTTGATACCCAATACTAATATATATTAGATTAATCGCAATATATATTAAGGTGATTATGTCTGTCTTATTAAATATGCTAAAGAATATCTTAAGTCTATCAAAATTGAAATGGTTTTTAAACATAAACAAAAGCTATATTACTCTATCGTAAAGCCTATATGTTTTATGAATACTTGCACCAAGATGCTTGGCTATCTTATTCATCTTGTCATTGTCTTCCAAAACCCATGAAAACTCACCAATATTAAAGCCCAGCTGCAAGCCAATTTTCCAGGTATAATAATAAAAAAGACCATCTATCCCACGATTTTGATACTCATTAACAACACCCATTGTTATCACCCGCAAGGAATGTATTTTATTCTTATAATACAATGCTTTAAATAAGCCAAAAGGCAATACTTTACCGTGCATACGTTTTAATATTTCATTGTAATCTGGCAAAGCAACTGAAAAGCCTGCTGGCTCGCCATTAACCTCTGCAATAAATACTAATTCTGGCACTACTATTGGCAAAAGAGACTGCACTAATGCATCAAACTCCTCTCGCGTCATTGGCACAAAGCCCCAGTTTTGAGCCCAAGCTTTTTGATATATAGTAAAGACTGTTTCAACTTCTTTTTTCAAATTCTTTTTATCAAGGCTACGAACTGAAAAAGATGGTTCTTTTGCTAAAATACCCTCTCCTATTTTTCTTAAAAATTCTGGCATTTCATTACTTTCTAATAGCCAAGCATAAAGATCTTTTACCTTTGTAAAGCCTTCATTTACAAGTAATTTCTCATAATAACTATGATTATGAGTCATCATCACAAAAGGCGATCTCTCAAAACCTTGCACCAATAAACCACATTCATCATTTGTAGAAAAATTATATGGACCTGCAATACTGTCACAAGCTTGCTTTTGCAGCCAATCAGTAGCCGTCTCCAACAATAAATGTGCCACTTCCTGATCATTTATTAAGTCAAAAAAACCAAAAAAACCTTTTTTATCTTGATGAAACTGATTGTGCATCTTATTGGTATGTGCTGATATACGCCCTACTGTCTCGCCGCTTTTTCTAATCAAAAACAGCTGAACTTGAGAATGTTTATAATATGGATTTTTTGCAGAATTAAAAAAAGCTAATTGATCGCCTATCAATGGTGCAACCCAATATGGATCATCTTTATAGAGTTTAAATGGCAGCTTTATAAATTCTTTTAATTCTTTCTTTGTTTTAACCTCAACCACTTGAAGACTTGTCATATTTCCCCCAATCTCTTACAAACAATTAAATTCAAAATCCCCATTAATGCCGCTGTTATTACCAATAAGACCTTTAGATTGTATTCAACATTCATAAAGAAAGCGATAAAAGGCGGTAATAAAACAATAATAAAATTACTAAATCGAATTTGTTTAAACTTCATAATCAGAAAAAAGCTCAAAACCAAAACCACAATAACAGGAATTGGAATAAAGAAAAGCAATAGACCAGTATAATTAAAGACGCCTCGCCCACCTCTGAAGCCACTTGTAACGGGTAAAGTATGACCCAAAAGCACGAAAAAGCCAAATATGAATAAAGTAATATTTTTAGTAAGCACCGTGTCTGGATAATGCAAATAGCTATGTAAATAAGATAATAAGCAAAGATACATATACATCTTTGCTATATCTATTGCACCTACTGCTATGCCTAAAGATTTGCTGATATTGCTAAAAATGTTTTCTGTATCTGGATATCCAGTACCAACTTTATAAATATTCATACTACGGAAAGTCTTTGCCATGATCCTGGCTGTAGAAAAACATCCCATAAAGTAAGACAGTATACAAACTAACACGATATAAACGTAAAAATTCATTTTTACCTCATTTCACATATAATTATTTTTCGTAATGTCTCTGACCAAAAATAATAGAGCCCAACCTGATTAGATTAGACCCCTCTTCAATAGCTATTTCAAAGTCTCCACTCATACCCATTGACAAATACTTCATCTCAACATTGTCAATACTCTGAGCTTTCAAGGCTTGAAATAAGTCTCTTAACTGCCTAAAACATCGCCTAATCTCATCAGAATCATCTGTCAACGTGCCGATAGTCATCAAGCCTCTTATATGCACATTGCTGAGCTCTGAAATCATTTTTATCAAATCATTTAAATCATCAGGATCAACGCCATTCTTTGACTTTTCTCCAGAGGTATTCACCTCTATTAAAACATCTTGTGTCAAGCCTCGTCTTAATAAACTTTTATTTAGCCTTTCTGCTGTTGAATACTTTTCGATTGAATGAATCAAAACTGGCTCAAGTTCAATCAATTTATTAATCTTATTGCTCTGTAAATGCCCGATAAAATGAAATTCTTTTCCCTGTCTATTGATATCAGGCATCTTCTCTTCTATTTCTTGTATTTTGTTTTCTCCAAAACTCTTAATGCCAAAACTCAATGCTTCGTTGATTTTTGCGGCTGAATGTGTCTTTGTAACGGCTATCAACTTAATATCATCAGGATCTCTGCCTACTCTCTTACAAGCTTCTTCTATTTGTTTATAAACTCTTTCAATATTATCTTGTATCATTCATTATCTCCTAAATTCATAATATTAATATTTCAATGCTTGTCAAGAAGTTTTTTTTCTTGTAAATCATCTTTACATAAACTATAGTTAATCAGTATTTTAAATGAAAAGCTTCTGATATATTTGCTTAAAAACTGATATAACGCATGCAAGTCAATAAATTTTATGTTGTTTTTGTGGCTATGACTCATTAAAATATCCATATTTGAGAAAATCTGCTGCCTTTAAATCCTGTTACCTTTAAATCAGGAACATTCTTTATGGTATCCCCCATGTATCCCCTTGCTATCTTGGAGAATGAATGGTTCTATAGGAGGATGAGAAGAGCCTGCTAATCTACTTCTTATTGTATGTGATTAACAGTTTTAGAAACAGTTAGCACCACTCGAATAAATCTCTATGATTGCTCGATGTATTTATAGATATCATAAATTGTAAAAAGCAACAAAGCTAAACAACAATTTACTTGACGATTTTTCCTATTTTTTTTATATTGTATTTGAGGTGATAGATGTTATGAAAGCTATAGACTCCAAAGCGCTTGAACAGAACCTGATACTAACAAGGAAAAAAGAAATTGTGATTCCAAAAGAAGACACAAGTTTTTTGGCATTTTGTGAGTCTGTTTATGGTGTGCATAAGAGATTGAATGGCTTTTTAAAAGAATTTTATCACCCATATCCAAACTACGAATTTATCATTAAGTCATTCAGGCAAATCCTCTTAGAAGATTATTTCTTTTATTTTAAAGATGATGTTTTTGAGCTATCACAGCAGAGATTTATAAGTTACTTTGAGATTATTATCCAAAATAATAATTCAAAACACAAGATCAATAAGAGCGATGCAGACTCAATTATCCACACCTTAATTAATTATATTCCACTAATCTTACAAGCTAATCATCCTCAAAAACTCAAGTTTATCTATCAATTTAGTGATATATTAAAGACTTTTGCACTGTTATTTCCAAATTCTTTTTGTGCAAATAGCAAGCTCTTTTACACCACATGGCACAGCTTACTCGACAATCCAAATCTCTTTGCGTGGGTTAAGCAAGTTGTGTTACTCAATCTTAATTTCTGGAAAAAGCATACAGATTTAGTCGCCTGGTACAAAGCTAATCTTAGTATTTTTAAAACTGATTATAGTGCCAAATTTGATGAAATTGGGCATAAATATTTGCAGGGTTTAATACAAGAAACAGAGGCTTGCAACTCTGTAGAACAGCTAAAAGAAATAGATTCACATGGTGATATTGCAAGCAGCTTTAGAAATCATACATCTACTTTAAACTCTCCATTTGAACAGATTTATTATTTGATCTATCTGCTAAATCACCCAGCAATGGAGGCATTATATCGTCATCTTATCTATGATATCGACAAGGCTATTAGAGAAATTGATACAAAAACTGAACTCAACGAATTGACCAACTTTCTGGAAAATATCTTCGCCTTATTTGAAAAACTCAAAAAACAGTTTTCTGATAGTATGCCAGACAGTTTGGCAAGTCTTGGCAAAGCAATAATTCGCTTTAATATTCCAGAGCTCACAGATTTATTTGTCAAAAAATTGCTTCGTTTTGGCTTTGAGTTTGTGGACAAAGTTGAGGTTGACGAAGATTGGCAGTTAATCTACAATCAAAAACACATTCAATATATTAGGCTTTATCTGGAGATATATGAGTCCTCGCCAGAAACTTGCAAAGATGTCCTCTCAGCATTGATTGCTTATTTAAGGCTTGGTGGTATCTTTATTTCTGACACAGATCTCTTTCAAAAAGATATTAGCAAATTACTCAATTCACCTATTCAAAACCACTTTAAATTGCTCAAACAATTATGTAGAATATTCCCAGTTTATTTTAATGAAATCGGTGCTGAAGGTGATTTGCGAGATTACTCAACAAAGCTGGACGAGCTCACCAATACTCAAGATATTATAATTCACTTCTTGCGAAAGCAAATCCATACAGAAAGTAATAATACGCATATCGAGCTTTGTGCAAGAATAATTGATTTTTGGGATAAGCTCTCTTTTGATGTACTAAATGATGCTTACCCTGAACACGTTGTCCGTCAAGCAGATATTAGCGAAGAAGATAAAAGCACCCATAAATTCTTGCAGCATTTAAAAGAAAAATACAATCTCTCAGCTCGTGAGATCTTGCTTGTTTCAAAAGATAAATTAGCTGTTATAGAAAGCATGGAATATCATGAAATTAGTAAATTACGAATCATCTTTTTGATAAAAATCTTTCAGTTATTGAGAATGAAATATGCCTTTGACTCAACAGAGCTTATCGCACAGTTGCAGAAATACATCTTTTTCAGTAATAAAGAAATCAAAGAACTAAGCTTTGCTCTCGATAAAAGCGATTATGCTCATACAATTAGCTTAATACTTAAAATGCTGCATAAGCTTAAAAAAGTTATACTTAAAAAAGAAAGAAGCGAAGGTCGGGAAGAAATATTTTATAAAAGGCATATTGCCGCAGGAATCCCCTCAATGTATGGGCGTTATTTTGAAAGCAAATTTGATGCATTAGGACTGTCTTTAAGATTGGAGCAAACATCTGCACGTCTTATTGATAAAATGATAAATAGACTGCCTTTGGAATATGTAACAGCAGGCACATTAAAGAGAATACTAAAAATCCTTGAAATTATAAATGAAGGACTATCTGCAGATGGTATAGAAAATGAGTCGTTTGCTTCAAATATCAAAATGCTTAAGTATAGCCTCACTTCTGGCACTTTTTCAATGGAGCAATACAAGAATATCTTTAAGTTTATGCAAGACAATGTGAGGGAAATTATCAATGAATTCTTTTTCCGTAACTTTGATCCTGTGTTAAAAGAGATTATGCCATCTTTATTTAAAAAACAAAATAGTGAAACTGACTTAAAGCTATTTTATCATAAGAAATCAGAATTCTTTTACCGCGAGCTACTTAGCTCTGCTTTTATTATCCAGACATTGGACAACTTTTTGGCAGAAATCATCACTACTATTACAACAATGCAGGAAACATTGCCTAATAATATTATAAATTTAGTGATGCATTTCGATGCAGAAAGATTGGTTACTCATCTTGACGAGAAAAATACAAGACTTGATAATCAGGCATTTTTGGGTGCGAAGGCTTATTACCTCAAACAACTTATCAAGAGAAATATACCTGTGCCAAAAGGCTTTGTCTTTAGTACAGAAATGTTTAGATATCGTGAAGCTACGCTTAAGAATAGTGCAATTTCGAAAGATATTGATGACTTGATAAAGAGGAATATCAGAATTTTAGAGCAAAAGTATAAGCAAAGATTTGGAAATTTCGAAAACCCTATGCTGCTCTCAGTTCGCTCTGGTGCACCTCTTTCTATGCCTGGTGCGATGAATACCTTCTTGAATATTGGGATGAATGACGAGCTGACAGAAGCACTTGGACAACAACCACGTTTTCAGTGGACTGCTTGGGATTGTTATCGCAGATTAGTCCAAAGCTGGGGAATGGCTTTTGGGATTAACCGCGATGTTTTTGATCAAATAATCTTAGATTTCAAAGAAAAATGCTCTGTTGATTTAAAGACTCAATTTACACCAAGACAAATGAGAGACATCGCATATGCTTACAAAAATGCACTGGAAGAGCATAATGTATACCTCGAGCAAGATCTTTACAAACAAGTACGCATAGCAGTCAGAAATGTGATCAAATCTTGGGATTCAGACCGTGCAATTCTCTATAGAAAGCAAATGGAGATTGCTGATGAATGGGGTACTGCCGTGATTATCCAAAAAATGGCTTTTGGAAACATTAGCTTAAATGCAGGCTCAGGCGTTGTATTTACTCATAATCCAAACTTAAAGTCCTCAGGCATCAATCTTTATGGTGACTATACTCAATGCAGTCAGGGAGAAGATATTGTCGGTGGCTTAGTAAATACATTACCAATTTCCAATACACAAGCCCACACTCACTCAGACGAAGAGCTTAAAATGTCATTAGAGTCCAATTTTCCGCTAATATATGAAAAATTACAACATTATGCACATGTTTTATTAGAAAACCATAGCTTTAATCACCAGGAGATTGAGTTTACTTTCGAATCTCCAAACCCTTCAGATTTATATATCTTACAAACACGTAATCAGGTAATCCGAAAGCCTTTACGCATGCTTAGATTCAAAAATACATTCAAACACAAAGCTATTTCTCAAGGCACAGGAATCGGACAAAATGTGCTCAATGGCAAAGTTGCATTTGATATGCAAGACTTGATATATTTAAAAGAACAGTTCCCTGATACTGCACGCATTTTGATCCGACCCGATACTGTACCAGACGATATGCCTATGATCTTTGAAAGTGAAGGCTTAATAACTGCACGAGGAGGCGTTAGCTCACACGCTGCTGTAACTGCCGCCAGCTTAGGCAAAATAGGTATTGTGAACTGCAGAAACCTAAAAGTAAAAGATAAAAATAAAACCTGTATTTTTGGAAATATTAGCATCAAAGCAGGCGATGATATTGCAATAGATCCAATAACAGGAAGTATTTGGAACACACATTTTGAAACTATCCAGTCTGAAGCTCCAATTAAAAGATAAATATCCAAAAATAAAACTATAAAGGAGAATGTCATGAAAAACCCACTTGGAAAAAAAACACTGGGCATCAATAGCTTAGGAAGAATTGGCAAACTTACTCTATGGAATCATCTACAGATGAATTACTTCGACTCTTTTGTGATTAATTGCGGTAGAGAAGTCGGCAAAAAACTCGATGACTTAATTCAAGTAATCGAAACTGACTCAACTTATGGAAGCATACACCGTTTTCTCAGAGGCTATAATAACCAAAAAGTAGAAATCAAGGTATTAGATGAAAAAGAACAACTCTTATCAGTCGATGGCAAAAAAGTAAAAATATTACGCACTGCCAGAAATCCAAAAGATATCAATTGGGCAAATGAAGGAGTTAGATTGGTAGTTGAATGCTCTGGTACTTTCAATGACCCAACTGCCCCTGTTGACGCAGGAAAAGGTGCATTACGTGGACATATAGAAGCAGGTGCTGAAAAAGTTATCTTATCAGCTCCCTTCAAAATTGCCGAAGCTGGAAAAGGTTTTCCTGACGACTCGGGCATGTTTGTATATGGGATCAATCACCTTGACTATAATCCCGCAAAACATAATGTCTTATCAGCTGCTTCATGCACAACCACAGGGCTTGCACATATGATGAAACCCCTTTTAGATGATGAATATGCTTCCGATATTATCACTGCTTCTATGTCAACAATACACGCCATGACAAATAGTCAAAGCACATTGGACTCAGTGCCAAAAACTGGAGCAAGTGACCTTAGAAAATCAAGAGGCATTACAAATAATATTATTCTCTCAACTACTGGTGCTGCAAAAGCTCTCGGACACGTGATGCCTGCTATCAATAATATTGGATTCTTAGCCGATTCTGTGCGTATTCCAACTGCAACAGTATCTCTAATTGTTCTAAACATCACCTTCAGAAATTATGTTACTGAGAATGAAAAAGTAATCATCGATAGAGATTATATCAACAACCTTTATCAAAAAGCAAGTGAGGGAATACAAAAAGACTTGCTCGTGTATTCTGAAAGACAAAATGTATCAACCGATCTCATGGGCGAACCAGCTGCATGTGTCATTGAGGGTAGAGAAACCCATACACGTACAGGATTTTTAAAAACAGCTTGCAAACATGATCTAAAAGAAGGAGAAACCTCACCGGAAATACCTGTTACTCATGCAAAACTCTTTGCTTGGTACGATAATGAGCTTGGCTCGTATGTCTATTCTCTTGGCAAACTTACCAAATACGTATATGAAAGAATGTAATATAAAAAGCCCGGGTAACCGGGCTTTTTTATTTCTTACTAAGATGAAGGTCAGCATAAAAACCTCTTTGTGGTCCAAAATAGAAATTCTCTATATAAGCACAATATTTTCTATTGTGAGTATCTCTATTTAAGCAAGGTAACTTTCTTAATATCAACCACCTTGTTTTTATATTTTACTTGCATTGTATAAATCCCTGATGACGCCTTTTTACCTTTATCATCATAGCCATCCCATACGATATGGTGATAAGCATTTTCACTATACTTGTCCATAAGAGTTCTAACTCTTTGACCTTTCACATTATAAACACATATCTTAACCATACCAGGCTCATTTACTTGAAAATTCATCAGTGTTTTGCCTCTAAATGGATTTGGATATGGATTAGAAATCGCTGTTATCGGAGGTAAAATAATATCATCTAAAGAGGATGGTTCGACCTCAATCAAGTTTTCTTTAACCACATAATTCTCTCCATTATTGATAATCAATTTAACTGAATACCTGCCTGGTAAAGTATAAGTATAGGTTGGGTTTTGTTCATAGCTATCAATATTGCCATCGAGATCAAAATCCCATGCCCAGCTAAATACCTCACCATCTGATTGATCTGTAAATTGTACTTCCAGAGGTACACGACCCTGCACTGGTTCTGCAGAAAAGTCAACACTCAAGCCTTGAAACTCATATGCTCCCATATCAATACCAGAACCTACTATACGTGGATTTCCCATAAGATCAAACTCGGAAAATGTAAAATTAGGTATATCTAATGTTCCTGCATCAATACAAGGTGAACCAGCACCAATTTGATAAGGATAATCAAAATCGTCTATAAAATGTGGAGGACTATCGATATTCCCATCGCCCCATACGACTATAGCACTTGCAGGATCAGCACCTAAAAACTTGATTGCATGCTCTCCATTTTCAATATTACTATAAAACACTCCCAGTCGATTCGGCTGTTCAGGAGGCGTGGAGTTTTTAAACCAAATTTCATTTGGGGTATTGCCATAGATGATACTATTATAAATATCTAAGCTTGAATCTTTGGAATCATATACAATGACACCTCCACGATGCCTGACAAGATTATCACTTAAAGTGGAATTAATCAAACGCCCCTCAGCATGCTCATATAATGAAATACCTGATACCCCTAACCTAAGAGGCCATCCAGGCTCTAAAAAGCTCTCATTATCATAAAGCAAAAGCTGATACATATCGAAGTAACATCTAACAGGGTTCAAAACAGGACCTGCTAATACAATTGGCGAAGGTCCAACACCGTAGACATATGAGTCAGAATAATATACAGCGTTTCCGCTTATTTTAATATTCGTGTAATAATGATACTTTGCGCCAACACCTATAATGTGTTTATAATTATTTTCAGCAATTAAGTCTGTTACTGTAAATACTGAGTTTTCGTTAAAATATCTACTTTGAGGCAGATAATTTATAAAACCCTCTTTTACGTTAGAAAACTTTATTCGCTCAAATGTAACCCCATCTGCACTAAATATGGCAACTGTAGACATAGTATTTCCTTCATAATTAGTATTAATGAGTGATAAATCAGACACTGTGTAATTATTACAATTGAATGCAGACGAAATTAAATATCCCTGATTTTCACCATCGAGGATAGTTTCATCTATACCTGCTCCCTTTAGGTATGTATAACCACGCATATTAAAAGGGAAAAATTGATTATTGAGAGATTTACTATAAGTTCCTGGTGCAAGATGTACTGTTTTGGGATTCAGAGAGTCAGCAACAACGCGAGACATAGCCCAACTGACTGTTTGAAATGGAGTCGATGGGCTTAAACCATCGTTCAAATCGCTGCCATGAGGTGCCACATAGACATCTTGATTTATATACGAATCATAGATAGCATTGTCACATTGAAAGTTGAAGTCACTCTCAATTGAGATAAAAACAGGATCAGCTGTTGCAACTGTAAAAGTGTCTAAAACAACATTATAATAATTGCCATAGGCACGGCTACAAATATCATGACCAATAGTTGCAATATTGTTAAACACGCTATTTTTATTGATTGGATCAAACTCGAGTTCAGAATATTTACTTAAACCTATTCCTCCTCCAGGGCCCATATTTGCTTTATTGTTTTTTATAATATTGCCTGAAAGAAGAGGAGTGCATATTGTATGATGATAAGATTCAACATATATTCCACCACCTGCTTTGCTTTGATTATTTTGAATAACACAATTTTTAATTGTTGGATCTGAGGTTATAACTATTATACCTCCACCAAGCACCCAAGTTGGAGTAATTCGTCCTGAACCATTTTCTATTGTAAAACCATCAATCACAGCATCTCGAGATTCTCCATTAATAAAATGCACACAAGGTCCTTGTTGATTGCCATCAATTATGGTATTATAGATGTATTCACGGTTATTTGTATAGCGAAAGAGACTCGTTATTGTTATATCTTTACCAAAATAGTTCAAGTTTTCAAAATATCTACCAGGATGTACAACTATCGTATCTCCACTACTTGATGCTACTGAAATTGCAGATTGAATACTTGTAAAATCGCCGCTACCCTCAATGTCGACTATATAATTAGTTGACTCTAACACACACACATATATTAAGATCAACAGTGCAAATAATATCAGTTTGTTTTTCATTTCCTTACCTCATTACTTAATTAATGTCATTTTTTTCTGAATACTTGAGATTTTGGTGTCTAATTTATAAAAGTAAATACCGCTTGTAACGTCTTTCCCATTGCTGTCCTTGCCATTCCATTCCAAAATGTGATTACCTGCTGACATAATTCCATTGCACAACTCATTAACTTTTTGTCCCTTAATATTATAAATACTAAGCCGTACATGCTCTTCTTTAGATATATAAAAACTAATATTTGTATTTGGATTAAAGGGGTTTGGATAGTTTTGATTGAGTTGTAAATAAACTTTCTCGTTTGCAAGCTCATCATCTTTGGAAAACTTAATGTAATAGTAAGGCTTTCCTGCTTGGACAATTAGAGGTATATTTTCTTCTTGCATATTATACGAATTAACAACAAGGTAATTATTTGGCTTTATGGGTGCTGATTTTGTTTGGTAAGCAAAGTCAAAATAAATCTCTTGATCTAAATCCTCTTGCAAAAGATAGGCTTTGATTTCTGTTATATCGCTATCATAAACGGCTGCTCCCCTGCAAATACCATTGACAAATAATCCAATTTCAAGAGGAGGATTATCTGTATCAAGCTCAACAAAAACAGGTACATAATTTGCCTGCTCTTCGTAGGTATAAAGCTGAGCAAGTGGTATTTCTGAACGTAGCTGAGGTACTCCATTTTGCCAGCTAAAATCAAATACCTGCTCTACGCTTGTCTCTAAAATTACCATATCTCCGAAACTAAGTGTCTTAGGCTGTGAATTCTGTATCCATGCGTTACCATGTCTCTGCATACTCCACCATTGTGTTTTGATACTTCGCAGTTGAGACATAGTTTGTTCTCCCAAAGCATCTTCTATCAGCATTGTTCTTGGTATAAAGTAACCTATCCAATTCTCCCTAAAAGGATATAATGTGATGAGTGTATTTGGATTGAGTGTTGTTCCTGATGTTGTGATATTACAGTCAGCAGAAGTCTCGATTTTATAACCAAGAGAACTACTAACAGTATTTAACAAACTGTTTACTGTCCAAAATTCATTATAAACGATGCTTTCATATTGATGTTGTATTTCTGATCCATCGGGATCAAGCATATCCGTTATATAAGAGATATCGACTGGCTCATCTGTTTCTTCGTCTCGTGGTAATATGGGGAAGGAGAGCCAAGTCCATCCTACTGGTAAATCCCGTGAATAGGTTGATATAGCAAATGATGAGTTATAAGTATAGACACCAATAAAAGGACCTAAAGCATAATTAAAATGATCTACAGGTCCACCATGTATCAAATCGCTATTAGGATCGGATAAATGCCAATTAAATAGATACTTATCCACAAAGTCAGGTTCGACATCAATTAAATGGCTGTAATCATAAAATGATGTATAACCTATAATGCC
>JAJBBH010000098.1 GCA_020532185.1 Candidatus Cloacimonadota bacterium
CGAACTACAACGAACTTTTCCGCTCCTCTGTCGCGGTGGGGGTTTGTGGTTTTGTGTGATACATATTAAATTGCGGTTGACGCTCACTGCTCGCTTTGCAAAGCGACTCTACACGAAGTATCTCTGATCTTGAGAAGGTAAGCCCCATGGTTTTTTATATAAAAAGTGATTTGTGTAAACTGTGTTATCAATTAAAATTTGTGTATTAATAAAAAAAGTTGACATCTTAAAGGCATTATAATAATTGATCTATTGGAGACTAATATATGAATAAAAAGAGAGATAAATTTGTAACAAAAGGCAGAGAGTTTAAGCTGAGAAATACTCAGATTGACGATTTGTTGGATGTGTATGATCTGCAAGCACGCGAGGAAACTTATACGAAGACTCATCGACGAACCTATGAAAAAGGCAGATATACACAAAAAAGCGGGCTTGATTTACGTGAGGGTAGAATTGTTGAAATGCAGACAAATTATTCATATATTGTTAATATCGACGGTGAATTAAGTAGTTGCACATTGAGTGGACGCTTGAGATATTTGGAGTTCGAAAGCCACAATCCTGTTTGCGTAGGTGATTATGTGATGGTTGATATGCAGGAAAAAGATAATTATCGGATTGAGGAATTAGTTCAGCGTAAGAATAGTTTAACTCGTTATATACAGACAGCCAATACAGAGCGGGAGATCGCAATCGTGGCAAATATTGATCAGATAATAATAGTTTCATCGACCAATAATCCTATCTTTCATTCTGGCTTAATAGACAGATATTTGACGCTTGCAGAGATTAGTAATATCAATGCTGTGATTTGCGTGAATAAGGTTGATATTGCTGATGATTTGGAGGCAATACGCAATGAATGCATGTATTATGAGAGTATTGGTTATCATGTAGTTTTTACCACAGCAAATCCACAGTCAGATAATATTGGTATAGAGGAATTAAAGAATTTGTTGAAGAATAAAGATAGTGTGTTTACAGGGCATTCTGGTACGGGTAAAAGCTCGCTAATCAATGCTATAGAGGCTGATTTAGATTTGAAAGTTGGAGAAATAAGTACTGCACATCACAAGGGTCAGCATACGACAAGTCATTCACGGATGATTGACTGGTCTTTTGGCGGTCATTTGATTGATACACCAGGTATTAAGACATTGGCTTTGAGTACTCAACATAAGGATAAATTACCGAGATATTTTCCAGGTTTTCACCTATTTGCAGATTTTTGTTTCTTTCAGGATTGTAGCCATACACATGAGGATAATTGTGCTATACTTGCACGTTTGGGCAGGGAAATCCCCGAAGAAAGATATGAGTCTTATTTGAGAATAATGGAGTCTTTATGAAACATATTGCCTTGATCTTTAGAAAGAATATTGAATATAATGGAATTATTGAGCAGCTAAAAGAGCATTTTTCAAAAACATGTTGTTTTTATTTATTTGATATAGCAGAGCATATCGAGCCATGTGCTTTGCAGAATAAAGCTAATTGCACGAGTTTGGTGAAGGTATTTGACTTGCAGACACAAGCTTATGTAGAAGATGTGAAAACAGACTATATTTTGGTTTTTGGTGGCGATGGAACAATTTTGCGAGCTATGCACTTTACACTTGAAATGGATACTCCGATACTCGGTTTTAATATGGGTATATTGGGCTTTTTAACTGATGGTAAGATCAGTGATTTACTTAGCTCTTTGCAAAATCTTTTGAAAGGAAAGTATCAGATAGAAAAGCGGATGCTTATTGATGTAACTGTATATCGTAATAAAGAGAAAATTGTTGATATGCCTGCTTTAAATGATGCAGTGATTTATAAAGGCGAGCTGTCTAAATTAATAACTATCAGACTTTTTGCCAATAATCGTAATGTTTATAAGGCACGCTGTGATGGTATCATAATCTCAACGCCAACAGGTTCAACAGCATATTCTATGTCAGCTGGCGGTCCAATAATTTCGCCTGATATGGAGGCTATAGTTGTAAATTCGTTAAGCCCACATGTATTGTCGATAAGACCAATGGTATTTAATGCTGCTAATACTTTGCAGTTTAGGCTGGAAGAGCCCCATTCATCGACAGTTTTACAAGTTGACGGTATCAATGTGATGCAGTTAATGCCAAAAGACAAAGTAGTGATAAAACGGTCAGCAAAAAAAATAAGATTTATAAAATTATCACATAAAACCTTTTATCAGATATTGAGAAGTAAACTCAATATGGGTAAAATATAGAGGAAAAAATGTTAAAATATCTTGAACTTAATAATTTTATTTTGGTGAAATCCTTAAAGTTAGATTTTTCCAGAGGCTTGCAAGTTTTGACAGGTGAGACTGGTGCAGGCAAGTCTATCATAGTTGGTGCTATACAATTGATCATGGGTGAGCAATTACGTGGCAGTGTGTTTCGAAACCCTGATGAGAAAGTGGTTTTGTCCGCTACATTTTCAGTTAGTCAAGACAATAAATCTTTGCTTGATTTGTTAGATAAATATGATGTTGATATCAGCGATGGTGAGATATTCTTTTCTCGAGAAATCAGCCCTGATAATAGGTCAACTGTGTTTATTAATGGGCGAAGAGTGACGAATGCGATAATTAGGGAATTTCGAGATTCATTATTTGATTTTCATGGTCAAAGAGATCAGCAATTATTATTAAATGAAGATTTTCAGTTATTGTGTTTGGATCATTATGCACAGCTCGATGACGAGCGCGAAGCATTTTCTAAGCTTTATTTTGAGTATCAGAGACTAATCCGAGAGCATAGAAAACTTGTAGAAGAAGAGAAAAAGAATAATGATAAAATAAAACTATATGAGTATCAAATCAATGAGATAGAAGAACTTAGGCTGAGAAAAGATGAAGAAGAAGAGCTTGATACAGAGTATCAGGTTTTGGCAAATGCAAATGAGATCTTGAATATAAATCGAGAGTTAAATGAGGAGTTTTATGAGAAGGAAAACTCAATTTTTGATCAGATTTCGAGTATTGCACATAGTTTGCAACAGTATGCAAAAATGAATAAATTGATAGGCGAGCAGAGTGAGAATTTGCAGTCAATTTTAGCAAATTTTGAAGATTTGATTCAGATATCACGCCAGATTCCAGGCGAGATTTATCTTGATCAAGAACGTTTGGAGGAGGTTGAGCAGCGACTGCAAGTTTTGTATCAAATCAAGACAAAATACAAGCGTAGTTTGATAGAGATTATTGAGTATAAAGAGGAAATGCAGACTTATTTGAAAGAGCATAGTTCTTTACAAGATACAATAGCATTTTTTGCAGAAGAGATAATTAAAACAAGCTCAGAACTACTGATTAGAGCTGATGAATTAAGTGCAAAAAGAAAGGCAGCTTCAGAGAGATTTTCACGTGAAATAGAGGCTAATTTGCACGACTTGGCAATCCCTGAAGCAAATATAAAAATAATAGTTGACAAAATAGATGGTTTTTGTAAAGATAATCATGACATAGTTGTGGGCTTAAAAGAAACTGGCTATGATCAGGTATCGTATCTTTTTAATGCAAATAAAGGCGGACATTTACAGTTGTTAAAGCATTCAGCATCAGGAGGTGAATTATCACGACTGCTCTTGGTAATCAAGAAGATTTTGGCAGAGAACCTGCCGCCTCAGACAGTAATTTTTGATGAAATTGACTCAGGAATAGGAGGTAATACAGCAAATATGCTTGGTGAATATATTCAGAGAATAAGCGATTATCATCAGGTAATTTGTATAACTCACCTGGCACAAGTGGCGTCTTATGCAAATAATCACTATAAAATCGAAAAAGATAATGAAAGCGATAAGACTGAGATAAAAGTAGCAGAGCTAAGTTTTGATGAGCAAGAAAAAGAAATAGCACGAATGCTTTCGGGCAATATTTCAGATAGTTCGTTAAAACACGCAAAAGAATTATTATTTAAGAGGAGATAAATTAGTATGAACATGAGACTAAAATTATCAAGACAATTTAAACTACTTATAGCGGTAGTAATAATATTAGGTGCTGTTGCATTTGCAAGACTTAATGTGTTTAAAAGTGGTAGTAGTGCAAGCGGAACAGCTTTTGAAACAGAACGAGAATTCAAAAAAGCAAATAATTATATTCGTACAAAGATGATTTTTAATGTAGATAGTATGTCCGACTTTATTGGCTTGCTTGATAGGATTAGTAGTAAGGAGTCTGTGAGTGTCTTGAAAAAAGAGCAGAGCGGTTCGTCAGTAGTTTTTCTTGCAGAAATTCAAGAAGAGGATTACAGTCAGATATTGTCAGAAATACGAGAATATCGAGGAGCAGGTAGCAAGAAAGAAGATACCAAAAAGAATACTGATTTTGATGCAGATATTCAACAAAGATTGGATATCAATATCAAGTTAAAGAACAAATATTTAAAAGATTTGGAAGCGACTAAGCAGGCATATACATCAGATAGATTGAGAGAGAGCTTGAACCTTGTGCAAAAAACGATTGATAGCTTGGAAGTTCAATTAAAAACTCTATCTCATAATAAAGAGAATAATTTATTATTTTTAAATGTTGGAGCAAAGCCTTCTATGATCAAAGGAGTTTTGACCTCAACATCAAATATGGCTTTGAAATTTGTAATCGCCTTAGTTGGTTTGACAATAGCAACTTTTGTAATACTATTTGTAATCAACGGTATTTTGAGCTTGATGTCTTTGCTTGGAATTCGTACCTCTAAGGGCTCAGGTGGAGGCAAATCATATGGTAGTTATAAGTATGGATCAACAGGTAGATATGGCGGGTATAGTTATGGTAGATATGGCAGTAATAGGAAACGGAAAGTAAAAAGGATTTATAAAGATCCCGAAACAGGAGAGAAAACAGAGGTTACTTCAACCGATAATAATAAATAATAGGAGGAATCATGGAAGCTTGGGTAGTATGGCTGGCATTAGGTATAGTGTGCTTTATCATCGAAATATTTACACCTGGATTTTTCTTTTTTAGCTTTGGTACAGCTGCGATTTTAACAGGGCTAATTGCATACTTTACAAATAATTTATTACTTCAGCTGGTTATATATGCAATAGCTACATTTATTTCTTTTCTATTGATGAAAAAGTTTGCAAAGACAATTATCAAGCCTGATACAGAACAGAGTAATGTTTTTGCATTAATTGGCAAACAAGGAATAGTAACAAAAACAATACCGCGTAGTGGGCGTGGGTATGTGAAGATTGAAAGTGAAGAATGGTCTGCAGTCTTTGATCTTGATATAGATAAAATTGAAGAAGGCACACTTGTTGTAGTACAGGAAATTGAAGGTAATAAGGCAATCGTCGTGCCAAAGGAGGAAAAATGATTGCATCAAGTTTTTATTTGATAATAGTGCTGATAATTTTTGTATTAATATTGGCATCAAAAGGCTTGAAAGTTGTACAACAGGCAGAGGTTATAATTGTTGAAAGGCTTGGTCGTTATAATAAAACACTAACAAGCGGTTTGCATATTATTTGGCCCATAGTTGATAAACCGCGTCATTTTAATTGGCGCTATGTAAAAGAAGACTATAAGGGCAATAAATATGTTCAACAAATAGTTGCTTATCGTATGGATTTGCGTGAGACAGTTTATGACTTTCCCAAGCAAAATGTGATTACATCAGATAACGTTTCCATAGAGATTAATGCATTGGTTTACTTTCAAGTAACAGATCCTTTTAAAGCAATTTACGAGATTAATAATTTGCCAGATGCAATTGAGAAACTTACACAAACAACTCTTCGAAATGTGATTGGCGAACTTGATTTGGATAAGACCCTCACCTCAAGAGATACAATAAACTCCAAATTGCGCGATATACTTGATATTGCTTCTGATAAGTGGGGTGTTAAGGTTAATCGTGTTGAATTGCAGGATATTAACCCACCACGAGAAATTCGAGCAGCTATGGAAAAACAAATGCGAGCCGAACGTGATAAGAGAGCCAAGATTCTGGAAGCAGAAGGAGAAAAGCAAGCACAAGTAACAGTTGCAGAAGGTGATAAAATAGCTGCAATAACACGTGCAGAGGGGCAAGCTCAGTCAAAATTGATAGTTGCAGAAGGCGAAGCTGAAGCAATTAAGAGAGTTGCAGTTGCGGTTGAATCGACCAAGACCGATCCCGCTCATTATATGCTTGCCGTAAAATATATTAATGCGTTTGGAGACTTGATCCAAAAAGGTGATAAGACAGTTGTCTTGCCATATGAATCAAGTGCATTATTGGGGTCTATAAAGAGTATAAACGAGATATTTAAACAATAATAATAAATACTGGAGGAAAAATGTCAGAAATAGTTGATGTTCATGCAAGAGAAATTCTTGATTCACGAGGAAATCCAACTATCGAAGTTGAGGTGTATCTTGATAGCGGTGTAATGGGTCGTGCAGCAGTTCCAAGTGGTGCATCTACTGGAGAATTCGAGGCAGTAGAGTTGAGAGACGGCGTAAAAAATCGTTATATGGGTAAAGGTGTAGAAAAAGCAGTAAAACACGTGATTGATGATATAGCACCAGAAGTTGTTGGCATCGATACAATCGAACAAATGAGCATTGACCAGGTAATGATCGAGCTTGATGGTACACATAATAAGGGTAAGCTTGGTGCAAATGCAATTTTAGGTGTATCAATGGCAGCAGCAAGAGCAGCCGCAGATTATCTTGGCATTCCTCTATATCGCTATTTAGGCGGTACATTTGCACATGTATTGCCCGTTCCAATGTCAAACATCATCAATGGCGGTGCTCACGCAGATAATAATGTAGATTTTCAAGAATATATGATTGCTCCAATCGGTGCAGATAGCTTTAAAGAAGCTTTGAGAATGAATACAGAAATATTCCATACTTTAAAGAAAATTCTCAATAAAGAAGGACATCACACAGGTGTTGGCGATGAAGGCGGCTTTGCACCTAATCTTCAAAATAATGAAGAGCCTTTGCAAAAGATAGTTGAAGCAATTATCGAAGCAGGTTATGTTCCTGGCGAACAAGTAGGAATTTGTCTTGATACTGCATCATCATCATTCTATAAAAATGGCAAATATGTTCTTGCAGCCGAAAATAAAGAGCTCAGCTCAGAAGAAATGGTAGCATATTTTGAAGAGCTTTGCAAAAAATATCCAATTATATCAATCGAAGATGGTCTTGATGAAAATGATTGGAAAGGCTTTAGGTTGATGACAGAAAGACTTGGACATAAAGTGCAAATAGTTGGTGATGACTTATTTGTTACAAACTCAGAAAAGCTTGCACGCGGTATCAAAGAAAAGTCAGCTAATTCAATTCTAATTAAATTGAATCAAATCGGTACAGTTTCAGAAACACTGAAGACTATTGAGATGGCTAAGTCCAACAATATGACTTGTGTAATTTCACATCGTAGTGGCGAAACAGGCGATACATTTATTGCAGATCTTGCTGTTGCTGTAAATGCAGGACAGATTAAAACAGGTTCTGTATGCCGTAGTGAGAGAGTTGAAAAATACAATCAATTACTTCGCATTGAAGAAGAATTGGGCATTAATGCACGATATGCTGGCAAGTCCGCATTTAAACAATTATAATTGATAAAAAATAGCAGGGCTTTATGCCCTGCTTTATTTAATTATTATGTTATTTTTAAACAGTAAAAATAAAGTCCTAAGAAAAAAAAGCGAAATCCAAAGCTTTCTTGCTGAAATATCAAAATCAAGCCATGTTTTATCTTCAATTATTGATAGTACTACAGGCTATTCAAAGATTTTGGAATGCTCTGAATATATTCGCCTTAAACAGATAACACCCAGCAATAAAAATACTGTTTTACAATCAGATTTTAAGTATAAATTTATAATTGAAGCAGTCCATTTGGCAGGTAAATATGACATAGAATTTGAAACAAGCTTTGTTCATTCTGAGTGTTGTGCTACAGCAAGTGTCCATTTGTTTACGTTGCCAGATCGGTTAAAATATGTTCAAAAGCCATATTTTGTATATCCCAAACCAGAGGATAATATAAGTATTTCTTTTCAATTGAAAGGATTGCCAGAATTTAGAAAGGCAAATTATATAGATGCAAAAGAAATACATTTCAATGGAGATCTTGAGCACTATCTCAAAGAGCATAAGGGTAAGATAATTTATAATATAGAATTAAAACTTCCCTTTGAAAAGATTATTGTTTCAGGTGTGTTTAAAAAAGTGAAAACAGGTGTTTTTGGATTTGAAAATTACTTGTATTCAGAGAAATCAAAAAAAGCGTTAGAAAAGTATTTTCAATATGATTTTTTAAGAAACAATCCAAATATGAAAATTATGGATGAGAGTTATACAAAAGAATTGGCAAATTTTGCAAAGCAAAGTGCTAAGAAAAATAATAATATAGTTGTTTATGATGAGATTAAGGCTGTAACTGCGTATGTTGCAGAGTATTTGAGTAAAAGAGTTCATCTTAAGGTAATACAAGTAAATGATTTTACTGAAATGAGTGCTGTGGTCAAACGGTTTTGCCCAACTCTTTTAATTCTTAGTGAAAAAGTAAATGAAGAAAGCATTAGCAAATATAATGACTTTTTTAATAATTATCCCTGTTGTATTATTATTACAAAATCGCCGCATAGTGATATTAAAGCATCGGATATTAACAGTGTAAATGTACGTGCAATGCTTGATAAACCAATTGATGGTAAAGCACTTTTAACAATTGTAGAGAATATTTTTGGAGGATCAAATGACAAGATTTAAACTGATGTGCCTGGTTATAGCTATTTCTTTTTTTGCAGCATGTGCAAAAGATGGAGAATTTAGATTGATCAATTTAACAAATCATAATGTCTATTATTCCATCGATAAGAATGACTATATTTTGGAAGGAAATGAGGAACGCTCTCACGATCTTTCTACTGATAAGAAAACTATGTTTAGCGAAGGAAACAAACACTATAAGGTTAAAATTGAAGGAGAGACATTTGTTTTGGTTGATGGTGAAGATGAGGTAACGGAAACCACAATCACTATTAAGCCAGATAAAACACTAAAGGCGTATTTGCATCCAAATCGTGCCAGTCTGAGACTTGTTAATGATTCTGACATGATGATTAGTAGCCTATATTATAAACAAAACTTTGAAGCCCATCAAAATTTTTCATCTGAGCTGATTGAAGATCCTATTGTACCAGGCGACTCAACATGGTTCAGGCTGCCTGCATCTCAAATGAACCCAGATAACCCTGGCTACTTTTATTATACCTTTGAATTAAGAGATGAGACAGGTAGAGTATACTTTTTTGGAAATAGCAGCACAGTTTTAGATGTGGACCAGCAGTATCGATTAAAGTTTGAAGGTTTACAAGAATAATTAGTATGCTTTTTTGACACAAAAATAAAAATGAGGCAACTATTAGTATTACTTAGTTTTTGCTTTGGACTTTTGTACGCTGATATAGTTATAAATGAGATAATGATAGACCCTGTTGGAGCTGATGAGGGTTATGAATGGATAGAACTGTATAATAATTCAGATGAAGCAGTCGATCTATCGGGGTGGAAAATTCAGTCTGCAGGCACGAGTTTTATAACAAATTATACAATAAGCGACTATATCATATCTCCATATGACTTTTTACTGATAGCTGAGGAGTATGTGCCTAATGCAGACTTATATGCAAATCTAAGTTTTCAAAATGGAGGCTCAGCAAGTGATGGCATTAGGATAATAAGCCATGATTTATCCTATAGCGATACATTTATCTATGATAGACCAAATATCAATAATTTGGCAGATGATGTTAATGACCCTGCTATAGAGATGTTTTCTGCAATTGAGACAGGCAAGACAGTAGCAAGGAAAACCGACGGATTTGACAGCAATTGTATAAATGATTGGCAGATAGCTAATGTTGCAACTCCTGGTGCTTCTAATACAGATTATATTGATATAAAAATAGGGGCTGTTTCTATTGATATTACAGATAATTATGTGAATATTAGCATTTTTATCCACAACTTATCCACAACCTATGTGCCAGCATCAACTATGTATCTGGAGCTCATAATCGATAACAATATCTATGACTTACAGCCTATTGGAGAATTTGGTTCTGAAAACTTTATAAACTTATCCACGAGAATAAGCAACTTATCCACAGGCATCCATAATTTAAAAATAAAAGCTCATTGTATGAACGATATTGATATGAGTAATAATGCTTTTGAGTGCAATTTTCTTATTGGGGAATCACCAGTCTATTTGAATGAAGTGATGCATTCACCTCTTACAGGTAAGCCAGAATGGATTGAGCTTTATAATCAATCAGATTCCACAATAGTTTTGGATGATATGTTAATCGTTGATTTGTCTGGCAGTAAAACAAGATGCTTTGGGGAGATAAACTCACGTGAGTATAAAGTTTTATGCCCTGATAAAGTGCAACTTTTGCAAAACTATCCTTTTTTGACAGAGAATCAAGTGATACAAACCTATTCTTGGGCAGCTTTGAATAATAATGGCGATGCAATAGTTCTTTATTTGGAAGGAGATGTGCCTGCCGATTCAATGGCATATGGCACTAATTCAACACCAAAAGGCGTATCTTTGGAAAGACAATTGCTCGGTGATGAAATAGTGTGGCAAACAAGCCAGGCACCATATGGTGCCACGCCTGGAATGGCAAATACAGGTCAACCTAATTTGGGTGGATTGCAAGTGCTAAGTAAGGATTTAAACTGCAATGGATCTTATGTTGAGCATAAAATAAGATTGATGAATTTGGGGAGTATTGATGAACTGGATTTGCTTGTTTATCAACAAATTAATCATGATGAAATGCAATTGGTCTATGAAAATTATTATTTTATCAGTGATAGCTTACAAATAACCTTTGAGACAGCACTAAATACCAACGCTTATACCTTTTATCAGTATGTGTTTAGCCAAGAAATAGATGGCGAAGAACAAACGATTATATGTAAAAATGTATGGCTTGATAATAAACTGCCTTTTGTAATTAATGAGATTATGTATAATCCTAATAATGCAGAGCCAGAATGGATTGAAATTAAGACTAATGATTATTTTCCCCAAATAGATAGCTTGTATCTGTATGATTCTCAGAGTTTTGTTGGCTTTCCAATGGTGGATTCTGAGTATATAATAATAACCTCAACTCGAACGGACACAATTTGGTTAAAGAATAATCATGACCTTGAGAATATTCCGATATTTTATGGATTGCCAAACTTATCAAATAACGGAGAAGATCTAATTTTAAAAGATAATTTTAATAATGTAATAGAGCATTTTGTGTATAAACCAAGCTGGAGTAAGGTAAAAGGAGTGTCGATTGAGCGAATGTTTTCAAATGCTGTGGCAAGTGATCAGAATTGGGGGGCATGCAGATCAACGTCAACTATTGGCAAGCCAAATTCGTTGCAAATCACTAATCCTGGCACTCAAGGCAGGATATCATACAGCCAGAAGACATTTTCACCTTATCGCTATGAGCAAACAAATATAGCCTTTTACTATCCAGAAGATGGGGTTGAATTTAGAGCTATTATCTTTGATCTTAATGGCAGAAAAGTTAAAGAGATGCGTTGCGAACTATATAGTGGTGGGTATTATACAATTATTTGGGATGGGAAAAATAGGCACGGAAAGAATGTTTTACCAGGCATTTATCCAATTTATTTAGAAGCAGGTAAGAATAATAAATCTTTGCTTAAAAAAAGAGATAGAATTGTGATAGCTTATTGAGCGTTATTCGCTTGATATTCTATATACATAGAATTGAGATTCTGATCTCCAAAAAAAGCAGCCTCCAAATCCGCTTCCAGAGCCTCTTTGCAAAATGATAGTATTTTACTTTATAAAAAAAGTGAAAAAACCTGTCCCTTATTTTGAACTTGCTATCAAGATGGCTTTGTCTCAGCTTCCTCGTCAATAATCGTTTCAAGCCAGTTAAAAAAGTCATATATATCATCATCAAACATTGTTATATTAGTCTTGTACTCGCCATTTAAATATTTATCGTAATATACCTTGTCTGCTTGATCTTATCAAATTCATTTTCAACTATCGTGCGTTATTTATTAGATGCTGTATCTCATTTCTCATCTGTTGTTTTGCTTATCTTGAGTCAGGTTGTTCAATTTGCATGTTATTTTTAAATAAATCTTAAAATAATAAAGAAAAGTATTGACTAATTTGTTTAAATCTTTTTATTTACATAAAGAGGAAAAAGTTGGAAAGGGGATATGGAACGGTATTTGGATAATATATTAATCTATCATGGCGATAAGCAAAATGATTATCTCTCTTTATTGAGCAGTAATAAAGGTCTTGTTTTGAAGGATATAGAGTTGTCAAAGGATCGCCTAATAGGCATGGAGCAAACAGCACAAGATATAATTTCTGTCGTGGATTTCACAGATGCTGGTGCAGGATATATTGAGGGCTTGCCAAAAATTAGGCAAGCTGATGCCATGATTTGCTCTGTCAAAAATGTTTTTTTAACAGTTCGCACAGCAGATTGTTTCCCCATTTTAATCTGTGATAAATTAAAAAAAGTTGTTGCGGCAGTGCATTCAGGTCGTGAAGGTACGCGATTAAATATCGTAGGCAAGACAATCGATAAGATGAAAAAAGAATACAATATTAATGTCGAAAATCTTTATGTATATATTGGTGCAGGTGTTTGCAAAAGACACTATGTTGTTGACCAAGAATGCTATATGGATTTTTATAATTCGCTTTCCGCTTTATTTAACAAAGAGGATTTGGCAATGAAACTTAATTGTCACGATTATCATATTGACTTGCTTGAGGCGATTAAATTACAGTTGCATGATTGTAGTATTTCGAATGCTCAAATCAAGATAGAAAATGAATGTACTTACGAGAACGATAGATATTTTTCATATCGTCGCGATAAAACAAAAAATCGACAAATATCAGTAATAGGAATAGTAAAATGAATCAAGTATATAATAATGAAGAGAAAAACATAGTTTTAGAAATCTCTGATGATGGCTATAATGCCTATCTTACGATTGATAAGCCAGAAGAATTTATTAATGAATCAGACATTATCAAACTTATTGAGCAGTCAGGCATCAAATATGGGATAGATGCAGCTAAGCAGTTTTTAGAAGAAAAAGGTTTTGTAAAAGAATACGGCGTACCTTTTCCGATTGCTATAGGTACTATTGCAAAAGAGCCAGAAGTAGAGTTTTCACCATTATTTGACCAAGAAAAAAGTTATAATAATACTATCGGAAATCAGTTTTATTTATTGGAAGGC
Source organism: Candidatus Cloacimonadota bacterium (assembly GCA_020532185.1). GTDB lineage: Bacteria > Cloacimonadota > Cloacimonadia > Cloacimonadales > WRIO01 > JAGOCT01. The sequence continues at coordinate 13,303 of JAJBBH010000098.1, forward strand.
TTGAACAAGATAACTAAAGGCGAGCCTTTGGCACATTTATTTGTGACTAAACCTGCTAAGCCAGGAATTAATATTTTTGGCGATGAGGTTGAAACACAAAGCTCCGAAAAGATATTGATCAGTCAATATATTGGAGAAAATGTTGAATATGAGCATGATCGTGGGCAAATAATTGCAACAGAATCGGGTTACCCATGGATTGATGATCTTGGTCGAATAAATATCAAAAGCCATTTTGTCATAGATGAAGAAATAAATATTGATTATGAAAACTTTTATTTATTTGGTAGCCTAACAATAAAGGGCAGCGTGTCGGATGGGGCAAACTTAAAAATTGATGGGGATCTATATATTGAAAAAGATGTGGAAGACTCAACAATATATTGCACAGGTAATATAAAAGTGTTTGGCAATATCTTAAATTGTAAGCAAGAAGGTATTACAGCAGAGGGAGATATCATTTTTAATAATGCTGAAAACTCGCGTCTAGCATGTGGTGGCAAAATAAGCTTTGAGAAGAATGTCCATTTTTGCAAGTTGATGGCAGAAAAAGGAGTTTATGGTGATGAGGAAAACAGCTCTATAGTTGGAGGCGTAATCCAAAGTGGAGAACATATCGAGGCAGCCATTATCGGCAATGCAAGCATGATGAATACTGAAGCAGAGATATCTATTTCTCCATTTACCAAAGAAAAAATGCTGCAGCTTACAAAACAAATAATGAAAATGAGAGAATATGAAAAGACTGATACAACAGAGTTTTTGAAGATGACCGAACAATTGCAGGAACTTGAAGATAAATTGGAATATGAAATAAATAGAGCTTTGAGAAATGACGATATGGTACCTAAGCACATTCTTGCATTTAAGAAGATTTTTCCAGGTGTTTATATCAGGATCTTAAAAAAATCATTGAATATTACTGAGAGCCTGGAAAGAGTGTCTTATTCGATAGTAAACAATCAATTAATCGCCGAAGAATATTAGCTTTTGAATATATATAAAATGGGATAAAAGAGGCTATGAAACAGAGAACAAACTCATTTATAATGATTGTTACTATTTTGCTGGTAGCCTTTTTTTATCATTATTTTAACTATAAGTACCCAAAAGAGAATAAGATCGTTGCAATAGTAGAAGATCAAAAGCTTTATTATTCTGATTTTGAAGACTTTGCAAAAAAACAAGATATTGAAATTAATGAGAATACAAGAAACTTGATATTGGATGATATGGTCGCTCAAAAAGTGATATTAATTTACGCAGAAAAATCTGGAATTATGAGACGTGAGCTTGAAAAAGATATTAATAAACAAAAAGAAATGATCAAACTTAACCTGATAGCTGAACGCTTTTTTGATGTTCAAACTCTTGAGTTTGTTGTTGTGAGTAATAAAGAATTGAAAAAGTATTACCGTAATCATATTTTTTATGCAATAAGAGCAATGAATTTTGAGAAAAAGTCAGACTCAGCACAAAGAGAAGCAATATCTGTTTTGCAAAGACTTAAAACGGGCGAGTTGTTTAAAGAATTACAGTCAGAGATTTTTTCAAATGGAGATTCCAAATACATCGATCAGATTGTCATTACTGATCTTGAAGATGCAACAGATGAGCTTAAAAAAGAGATTATAAAACTAAAAAAACAAGGTGACTATTCTGGCATTGTAGAGAGCAAAAATTACTATTCTCTTTATTACCGTGATGCCACACCAAGCTTCACACAAGCTAAAGACTATATTTATAAGAAACTCTATTATACAAAGAAAGAAAAAATAAGAACGGATCTGGTCAATAAGCTTACAAATAGTATTACAGTTAACTATTATGAGATAAGCAAAATGATGGCAGATACAACTGATTCTTATGCTTTTTATAGGAACGAAAACCTTGCTGTTTCAAACATGTATAAGCAAAAACTCACTATAGCAGACTTTTTAAAAAAAGCTAAAGATGACTATGGTATCGAGAACATTCATTTTTACAAAGAAAAAGAGGTTCAAGAGCTGGTAAAAACAATTATGCTACAAAAGGTTATATTGAAGTATGCTGAGCAATTAAAGTTTTTTAATAACCCAATATTTAAAAAAGAATTAAGCAAGAAAATGGTAGATTTAGATGTGATTATTGCCGAACAGACAATAGCTTACATGCTTGAGAATTATTTAAAGATTGATGAGCCAACAATTAGTGAAATACAAAGAGAATACTATGATAATCAAGATTTATATCGTAAATCATCGTTGTTTAAATTACAAGAGATATATATCAAGAAAAAAAATATAGCAGAAGAAGTGCTTGAAAAAGCAAAAAAAGGATATAATTTTGACAGTCTTGTCATGAGCTACTCAGAGGATGAAGATAAATATTATAGCAAAGGCAAAACACCATATTACAATGCAAATGATTTGGGAAGAGAATATCGCTTCTTTGAAAAGTATAAAAAGGGCGATATTATGCATTTGCGGGAAGATTTATATGGTAACTATATTGTTACAAAAATTCTGGATATACAATCAGGTGCTTTACCTGATTTGAATAGCTCGCGAAATGAAGTGATTAAAAGAATATACTCGCGCAGAATTAATGCAAAGTTGGAGGATATCTGTAATGATTATAGTATCCATACACGTAAATATTACGAGAATCTTGTGCCCGAAAAGAAGTCACGTACTCGAAAACTTGCTGGATTTAATTAGTTTAACTGAGCAGCATTTTTTGCTGATGATAGAGGTGCTTTTATTGCGTTGGGCGGCTTTTTTGCAAATGGCTGTGCAAATATAATAGATAGTTGTTTTAATAAAGCAGGTGTTTTTAATCAATATTTCAATTAATTTGGTATATTTCACAAAAGGTTCGTTTGTTTTGCAAAAAAGCAACATGCTTGATTGCCTTTACTATAGCCGAAATATCAAGAATAATAAGATATTATAATAATTTATTGACAAAGAAAGCATATTATATTTAATTATCATGGAACTTGATAAAAGGAGTGATAGTAATTTGCAAAGAACATTTATCGCATTTGAGCCAAATGATGATGTAAAAAGTGATATATCTTTTTTGATTGATGAGCTGGCAAAAGAGTATCCACAAATAAGAAACTGGACAAAAAAAGAGAATTTGCATTTTACTTTTAAGTTTATTGGCGATACTCAGAATGAAGATATTGAAAAAATCGCAGAATATGTAAGCAATCTTGGCAATATTTTAAAGCCTATTTATTTGCATGAAGGGCACTTAGAATGGTATCCTTTTAATAATAGCCCATTAATTTGCATGATGTATGAGATGAAAAACTCTTTTCTGATCAAACAATATCACTTATTGGGCGATTATTTGCAAGAACTTGGCTATCGTACAGATAGAAGACGCTTGAACTTTCATTTGACTTTAGCTCGCTTGAAAGGCATTGAAATAAGCCCAAAAGATAAAATCTTGATAAAACAAATAAGAGAAATAAAACTCGGAAAACTGATCTATTATAGAAGCATTTTGCATAGAACAGGTGCAGAGTATCAAATAATAAAAGAAATAAACCTTAAGGAGGAATAAATGGCAGCTGATAAAGGAAAAGAATTAGCTTTGAAAGCGGCAATGTCGCAGCTTGAAAAGAAGTATGGTGTTGGTGCTATCATGTATTTGGGAGATAGACCCAAAATAGAAGTTGATGCAATACCAACAGGGGCATTTAATCTCGATTTAGCTCTTGGTATTGGGGGTGTTCCAAAAGGAAGAATAACAGAGGTATATGGTGCAGAAGCATCTGGAAAAACAACACTTACTCTTCATATCGCAGCAGAATGCCAGAAATTGGATGGTATAGTTGCATTTGTCGATGCTGAGCATGCTTTAGATCCTGTTTATGCAAAGAATCTTGGCGTAGATATTGATAATTTGCTCTTGTCTCAACCAGATGGTGGCGAACAAGCTTTGGAGATTGTCGAAGCTTTAGTTCGTTCTAATGCTGTTGATCTTATAATTGTTGATTCTGTTGCAGCTTTGGTACCTCGTCAAGAAATCGAGGGTCAGATGGGCGACAGTCATGTTGGATTGCAAGCAAGACTGATGTCTCAAGCATTGAGAAAACTTACCGCAATAGTCAGCAAATCAAATACAGCAGTAATATTTATCAACCAGACTCGTATGAAAATTGGAGTCCCTTCATTTGTCAATCCAGAGACTACAACTGGTGGCGTAGCTCTAAAGTTTTATTCATCGCTAAGAATGGAAGTGCGTAGTGCAGGAAGCATCAAAGAAGTAGCTGGCAGTGCACAAATAGTGGGTACAATAACCAAAGTTAAGGTAGTAAAAAATAAGTTTGCTCCACCTTTCAAAACAGTTGAATTTCCGATTATTTTTGGTAAAGGTATATCCAAAATGGACATACTTCTTGATTTGGCTGTGGAACACAATATTGTGCAAAAAGCTGGCTCTTGGTATTCTTATGGGGATGCAAAAATAGGGCAAGGTGCAGAAAAGTCAAAACAATACTTGGAAGAGAATCAAGATATATATGAAGAAGTGTTGGCAAAAGTAAAAGCTTTGCTTAATCCAGGATCAGTTATAGAAGAATATGACGAAGATATATCTGACGATACCGAATAAGAAAAATTATTTACGAGAAATAAAAACAGAAGAGGGCAGTATTGGCGTTTTGCCTATGAAAAGCCTGCCCTTTTCTTTGCATTTGAAATCAACTTTTACTGACCAGCTTGTTTTTGAAAAAGAGATTGAAGATAATTATTTGGAAGTACTCAGACAATCATGTATTTCATTTGCACGCAATAAGCTGCTTGATTACCTTGCAAAAAGCGAAAAGACTAAGTATGACTGTATTGTATTTTTGAGGCGCTATCAAATTCCTGAATTTATGATAAGAGATTTGGTGAAATGGGCTGAGGAACAAAAATATTTGTCTGATGAACGCTATGCTGAAATGTATATCCAGGAAGCTATGCTAAGCTATAAAAGTGCAAATGAAATACGCTTTAAGTTGAAACAAAAGCGAGTGGACAGTGTGATAATAGAAAAGTTATTGCTTAATATATACAACCGCGAAGCAGAGCTTGAGCTACTTGAACAGTATATTGAGCAAATGTTAAACCATGAAAAAGAAGTAAATCCCAAGAAGCTTTTTGAAAGATGTGCAACAAAGCTATATCGTAAAGGGTTTAAATATGATAGTTTTAGCAGAGCTCTTGCAGAAAAGATAGATAAAAAGCTTGACTAATATAGCAGTTTATTGTTTTTTGTTAATAATGATATATGTTGGAATAATGATATGATTACAGAGAAAAAGGGAAGAATTACCAAGTTATTGTTTTTGAGCATTTTGCTAAGCTTCATAAACATCACACTTTTTGCGGATATTCAAGTTGAGTTTAGAAATAGCAAAGAAAAAGCTTATATAAAGACAGTGAAGATTGATAATATCGAGTATTTTGCTGTTGGCGAGCTGCAAAAAGTATTTAAAGCAAAACACATCGCCGAAGATAGATTAGAAAATAAGCTTAGTGTTAGCATTTATAACGAGACAATTAGTATTTTGCTAAACTCATCTTATGCAAGCTTTAAGGGCGTGTCTCATAATTTCCAGTATGATTGTTTTTACCGTAATAATACATGGTATTTACCTATCCATTTTCTAAAAAACACCTTGCCTACTTTGTTTCCCTCAAAGATAAGATTTAATACAAATAATACTATTTCAGCTGATTCTGTAACTGATAATCGCATTAAAGTGATAGTTTTGGATCCTGGTCATGGTGGCAAGGACCCAGGTGCAACTGGCAAGATAAGCAAAGAAAAAGATATCACTTTGGATATGGCATTTATCTTAAAAAATAAGCTTGAAAAAGAGCTGGATGGCGTGCAAGTACTTTTGACCAGAAGCAAAGATGAGTTCGTGTCATTACAAAATCGAACAAAGTTTGCTAATAACCAACAAGCACATCTTTTTATTTCAATTCATTGTAATGCTGCACTATCTAAAAGTATAAAGGGTATCGAAACTTTCTTCTTATCAACTGCAAACACTACAGAGTCAAGGGCTGTTGAGGCACTTGAGAACTCTGTTGTAATGGATTATGAAGGCGGACAAGAAGCTGTGAAGAATTATGATGACTTGCAAATGATTTTGGCAGATATGCACCAGAGCGAACAGCTTGAAGAAAGCAGCAATCTCGCTTTAAGAATACAATCTTCTCTTATGGAAAAAAGCAGTACTATTGATCGCGGTGTAAAGCAAGCTGGTTTTTATGTATTGAGAGGTGCTTTTATGCCGTCAGTGCTTGTTGAGCTGGGTTTTATAACAAATGTGGATGAGGAAAAGAAATTACTCAATAAAGATTATCAAAATAAATTGGCAGACTCGATTGTAGAAGGCGTAAAGAGCTTTAAACAAAAATATGATTAAATAAATCATAAATAATAAAATATAGGAGTATGAATGATTAAAAGACTTAAATCTCTGATCTTTTTATGCTTGTTTTTTAGCATATTGTATGCTGGTGATTTGGAATATCAAAGCCCTGGTGGCATTATAGAAGAGATATTCAATCGCCCCTATAATCCAAGTGTAACAATATATGAAGATTTGGGGATAAAGCTCTATAAAGACAGATCTTTATACATACCTTTAGATATCCTTGCAGAGCCTATTACGCAGCTGGCAGGTATTAAAATTTATGAAAAAAGTCGTGCAAAAACACGCTCGTCTTTTTTTACAAGTTTTAAATGGGCTGAGCTTTATTCTGATAAACTCAATACTATTGACTTACCCAAAAACTCGATATTTGGTGCAGAGATAGCATCTTTTGATAACAAAAAGGTAGCTTGTTTAGAGTATAAAAAAGATAGGATTGATATTTGGCTTATTCATCTTGATTCTTTAAAAACTGCCTATAATGCTGTAGAAAAGCTTTCTATCGGTCGAATTAATCAAGTATTTGACAATTCGATTGAGTGGCTGCCTGATAATAAGAGCTTGCTGATCAAAATAGTTGCAGAAGACTTAGAAAAACCTAATGCAGCAAATGGCTTGCCAAAAGGTCCAATTATTAGCCAAGCTTCTGGTAAAGTATCACAAAATCGTACTTATCCACATCTATTAAAAGATCAAAATGATGAAGATTTATTTGAATATTATGCGCATTCACAACTAATCATATACGATATAGAGAGTAAAACTACAAGAAAAGTGCTTGAACCAATGATGCTTAGCTATACACAGAGCTCACCCGATGGTAAATATCTATTGTGCAATGAGAAAGTAAAGCCTTTTTCGAGAAAAGCACCTTATTATTCTTTTTCATCCCAATGGGTAGTTATTGATTTGATAAATAATCAAAAAATGATATTGAGTGAATCACCATTGCGTGATGACCTAAAAACAGGCTGGGTAAACAAAGGAATAAGATCATATTGGTGGGATAATGCTAAAGATCACAGCCTTTTTCGCTTGAAAACATTGGACGATGGCAATCCAGAGAATAATAATAAATATAAAGATGAGGTGGCAGCGATTAATTTGCCAAATTATAAAAAGGCACAGAGGCTTTATCAGTCAAAATTCAGAGTATCTGGCTATGAAAACATTACTGATGAGATTGTGCTAATCCGAGAGTATCAATGGAAAGAAAAAAGACAAAAGACCTTTTATAGAAATACAATAAGTAAACAGGAATATCTCGTTTATGAGGGCTTAACAGAAGAGATATATGACTTACCTGGCACTTTGTATTATGAAACCACAAATGATGGCAGATCAAAGCCATTTATTGCCGATAATTGTGTATTTTATATAGGAACAGGCTTGAGCAAAGATAGCAGAAAACCTTTTATTGATAGGCTGAATTTGCAGACTTTTAAAAAAGAACGATTAATTGAGTTTGATGAAGAAGATTATATTACAATTTCCCGTTTTCTAAATCACAATCAAGACAAGTTTTTCTTATACCGTCAAAACCAAATGACTCCCGCAAATCTCTTTGTGCACGACTTAAAAACGAAAGATGAAAAGGCAATTACAAACTTTACAGACAATGTAGAAGAGTTGACTAATCTAAAAAAGAGCGTAATCCATTATTCTCGCGCAGATAGCGTCTTACTTTCAGGGGTTTTATATTTGCCAGCTGACTATGATGGTGAAAAGCCTCTGCCTCTAATAATGTCTGCATATCCACGTGAATTTACCGACACTGAGACAGCAAGCCAAAGTAGTCATAGTGATAAGCAGTATATTAGACCCTGGAGTTCTTCGCCACTATATTTTTGTTTGGATGGATTTGCAGTCTTGCAGGATGCATCTTTTCCAATAATTGGCGACCCTGAAACAGTGAATAATACATGGAAAGAGCAAGCTGTTGAAAATGCAAAAGCAGCGATAGATTATTTAGCTAATGAGGGCATAGTTGACCCTGAGAAAGTTATTATACAGGGTCATAGCTATGGTGCATTTATGGTTGTAAATTTACTTGCTCATTGTGATTTATTTGCAGGGGGAATTGCTCGTAACGGTGCATATAACCGCACATTAACGCCATTTGGTTTTCAAAAAGAAAGACGCACATTATGGGAAGCAAAAGATACATATCTCAATCTATCTCCTTTTTTATATGTCGATCAAATCCAAAAACCTCTACTTTTGATTCACAGTTTAGAAGACTCAAATTCAGGCACTTTCCCTATTCAGAGTCAGAGGCTATACGAAGCACTCGAAGGCAATGGTAAAGACTGTAGATATGTACAATTACCTCTTGAAGATCACACATATTACGCCAAAGAAACCCATTTGCATCTATTGTGGGAATATCAACAGTTTTTTAAAAGAGTATTCGCTGCTGACTGATTTATTATAACTTGCATTTTGCCAAAACCTTATTATAATATAATAAAGAAAGGTCGCATAATATGAATAAATCACCAAAACAAATCTCATTAGAAAATAAGCTGCTGAATATGCTTGACGGTAAATCGTTGAAGGCAGCTGAAATATTGTTCGCAGATGAAGAACTACAAGCTATGCAAGATTATGCAAATAATGTCTCTATCAAGAGGCTTGGCTACAATGATCATGGTCCTGTGCATATGAGAAAAGCAGCATTAAATACAGTTACAATGTTCAAATTATTAGAACAAAATAATGTAAAAATGAGCTTAGAATCTGAAGGAATTGCTGAAAATGATGACTCTCTGCTGGCTGTATTCATTGCAGCTTTATTGCATGATTTGGGCATGGCAATTACACGCGATAAACACGAAATAGTGGGCATTGAGCTTGCCAAACCCTTTATTGACAAAGTTATAAATACTATTTATTTGCCTTCTGAGATTAGCAAAAAAGTTGCTGTTCGTTCAATAATCCAAGAATCAATATTTGGGCATATGGCAACGCAGAAAATACACTCTATCGAGGCAGGCTTGGTGCTTGTTGGTGATGGCTGTGATATGGAACATGGCAGAGCACGAATCACATCTCTGTTGAGCGAAAAACCTCGTATCGGAGATATTCACAAGTATTCATCAACAGCTATCAAAAAAGTAAGTATTACTCAGGGAGATGAAAAACCTATACGTATTCTTGTGCAAATGAGCCAATCTGCAGGTTTATTTCAGATAGAAGAGGTATTGTATCCCAAGATTGCTTCAAGCCCGATAAAACCATATATTGAGCTTTATGGGCAGGTAATGGAAGAAGAGCTTTTGAAGTATATTTAATAACAAATATTTGATATACAAACAATCAGTAAATAAGCAAAAACTCTGTCATTGCTTCCAGAATAATCTTTTTAATTAAGAGGATTATATCTTCTCAATTATAGCTACCATCCCGTTACCATCCCGTTACCATCCCGTTACAAACCCGTTATTTTCTTGCTAAATAAGCGGCATAATAAAGAGATTTAAATGGTTTGCTAATGAACATAATAAAAGCGAGAAAAGTGCTTTTAACCATTTCATGCAAATTTTGGTCTTCTGACTCATACTTTTTCACAATATCACTAAGCTATACATATGCAGCTTGCATGATTTTCTTGTGCACCATAGCTTATTTTTATTAGAATTATTAATATTTAAAAACACAGAATCTGAATTTACTGAAAAAATCAATTTTATGCTTGACACTTACATTCTTATTAATAATTTGGCAATGTAAGGAAAAGGCTTATAAAAAATTACAACTAATAATGGAGGATCTTAATGAAAAGAACATTTCAACCGCACAATAGAAGAAGAAAATCAGTGCATGGTTTTAGAGAAAGAATGGCTACAAAAAATGGTCGCAAAGTTTTGGCACGCAGAAGAGCAAAAGGAAGAAAAGTACTCTGTGCATAAATGCTAATTATTAAGCAAAAAAAGATATATGACCAACTAAGAAGAAGTCAAAACAAGCTTTATGGTAAATACACATTGCTGATATATCTTGAAAACGAGGAAAACAAAGAGTTGGCTGTCGGCATCACAGTGAGCAAAAAAGTCGGAAATGCAGTAGTTCGCAACTTGATCAAGAGGCGATTCAGAGCAATTCTAAGAGACTTTCAAGAGCCTGCAGCCTTATCCCGTTTTCTGGTGAATATAATTGCAAAGCCTGATATAGTAGATGCAAGTTTTATACAAATAAAAGATGATATATATTCACAGTTCCAAAGACTTAATCTCTATGCAGCGAATTAATTACCCATTTTATTATCTTATTCGCTTTTATCAAAAGTATATCTCATCTATCATACCGCCATCTTGTCGATTTACACCTACTTGCAGCGAGTATTCGCTTCAGGCATTTAAAAAATACCCTCTTCATAAAGCCCTTTTCTTATCTATAAAGCGCATATTAAAATGTCACCCATTTCATCCTGGAGGTGACGATCCCTTACCCTAAGCGCTACAATTTTTTGGAGGAAATTTGGAAAAAAGAACTATCATCGCTATTGTTTTAATTATGATTATTTATTGGGTAGCTTCAGAATATTTCTGGAAGCCTAAGCCTGGAGCTCAAGTGCAAAGCCCAGCTAATCAATCTGCCCAAACACAAGATGACACTAAAAAAACAGAAGAAACAGAAAAGCCAATGCTTATCAAAAGCCCACAAGCTATCCAGGCAGTTGAACTTAATGATAATATTACTATTGAAAATAACTTATTGGCTCTAACCTTTACAAATAAAGGTGGCAATTTAAAATCAATAATTGTTAAAGAATATTATTTAGCAGACCAAGAAGAACAAGTTCAACTTATCCCTGAAAACAACTATCTGACAAATATAGTTTTAAAGACGTCCGAAGGATATCTTGACCTCGATGACTTAAATTTAAAATATGAATTAACACAACAGGATAACGATCAGGTTTTGAGCTTTTTCTATGAATCAGAAAATGGCGATAAATTGTTCAGTAAAACATTTACATTACATGATGATTACACTCTTGATTTTCGGATTATCAACGATAGCTACGCATCGATTGATGGATATGACATCTATTTTGATTCAGGCATATTACTCACAGAAGAAAGCTCTGCTTCTGTAAAAAACAAAACCAATACATTCAAGCTGATTAACCAAGTTGATTATAAATATGTACAACAAGATTTGCGTCGCATCAACAAGGATATAGGCAAATTAGCTTCATTAGGTCAAAAAGACCCAAAAATCAAACAATATGGCAATATTAATTGGGCTGCAGTACGCTCGAAATATTTTATTTATGCTCTTATTCCAGAAAAGAGAATCGAATCTAAAGGCATCGAAATATTTGCAGAAAAAGAAAGCCCTGCTTTTATATTCAATGTTGATTTTGCAAAAAGAAGTAGCGAGTTTGACGACAAGTATCAATTGTATTTAGGTCCAGTTGAATACAATAGACTTACTGCATTTAACAACGGTATGGAAGATATAGCTGAGCTTGGTGCTGCATGGTTGAGATGGCTGAGCAAAATCTTTTTACACTTTTTAAATTTCTTAAATAGGTTTATCAGCAATTGGGGTATAGTGATTATTATATTTGCATTGGTTTTGAAATTATTATTGTCACCGCTGACAGAAAAATCGATGAGCTCAGCAAAGAAAATGCAAGAAATTAACCCACTTATGCGTGAAATTCAACAACAATACAAACATGACCCTCAAAAAATGAACCAAGAACTACAAAAGCTTTATAAAGAACACAAGATAAATCCACTCGGCGGTTGTTTGCCACTGCTCTTGCAAATGCCAATTTTCTTTGCTCTCTATCCTGTTTTACGTAGTTCTATTGATCTCAGGCAAGCTGAGTTTTTTGGCTGGATCACTGACTTGTCAGAACCAGATAAATTCTGGGTTTTACCTATATTAATGGGTATCTCAATGTTTTTACAACAAAAGATGACACAAGTTACGCCAAGCCCCGAAGATTTAAAGAAAATGGACGAAAAGCAACAAGCACAAATTCAAAGCCAAAAGATGATGATGTACATAATGCCTATTTTTATGTTTTTTATTTTCAAATCTTTACCCTCTGGCTTGGTACTTTATTGGATGGTATTTAACGTATTCCAAATAGCCCAACAACTATACAAAGATTACAAAAAGAAGGCAATAAAATGAAAACTATTGAAAAAACAGCAAAGACTGTTGAACTCGCAATCGACGAGTTTAAATCTGAATATAATTTAGAAGACAAACAATTTAAATATGAAGTGGTTCAAGAACCAAAAAACGCATTTCTTGGCTTTATTGGAGGAGCAGACGCTATTGTTCGCTTTACTATTCTTGATCTAAAAGAAGAAATTCGCAATTATCTTTACGACTTTATGAACCTAATTAATATGGACTTTTCAATGATTGAAATTGAAAACGATGACAATAATTATATGGTACGTATAAACAATCCCTCAGAGCCAGGATTCATTATTGGCAAAGATGGAAACTTTTTAAATGACCTTGAATATTTGCTCAATTTAGCAATCTTTAAAAATCAAGATGTAAATGGAAAAGTTGTTTTAGATGTTGATACTTATCGACAAAGACGAGCTGAAGCACTTGCACGAGAAGCAAAAATCGCAATGTCAAGAGTCTTAAAATCAAGAACAAGCATCAAGATGAAACCTCTTATATCTGCAGAGAGACGAATGATTCACAATCAAGTGCATCAAGACAAAAGGTTCAGAACCTCTACCATCGGTGATGGGAGAAAAAGACAAGTTATCATTTCTCTTTCAAAAAGTAGACACGGTAATAGACCAAATTGGAATAAGAAAAACTTTAAAAGCGGACCTGTACAAGCAAAAAAACAAAATACAGACAAACAAGAATAAATTTGCAAAGAGTCTCCCTTGCGGGAGATTCTTTTATTGTAATAAATGAGAAATTTGAAACAAATACCTCTGAACTACGTTATCAATCGTAAATAAGAAGGAGTGAAAATGAAAGTATATGTCTTAGGTGCAGGCAATTGGGGCACAACACTGGCGATGGTGTTTGCTGAGAAAAACCAAGTAACTCTCTGGACAAATACCGCTGATGAAGCTGAGCAAATAAATAAAGATCGTGAAAATAAACAATTCTTACCTGGCTTTCAATTACCAGAAAACATTTGTGCAGAAAGAAAGTACACAAGCAGGTTGAATTGCGATGACGTGCTTATTGTCAGCGTACCATCAAGAAAGGTAAGCGAGATCTGTACAGAGCTAAAAGAACAGGGCTATACACAGCCGATTTACGTGAATGTAGCAAAAGGTGTTGAGCATAAAAGCCTAAAAACCGTGCATGAAATTGTAAAGAATATTATTCCAAATGTAAAATTTGCCAATCTTTCAGGTCCGACAATTGCCCGCGAAATAGCCGATGGCTTGCCTGCAAAGGCTGTTTTGGCTTCTGATGATATTGAACTTTTATTCTATTTGCAAACTGCTTTGACAAACTCCAGACTCTTCTTTGAATTTAGCACAGACGTCAAAGGTATCGAGCTTGCAGCATCGCTTAAAGGACTTATTGCTATAGCGATAGGCATCGCAGATGGACTGGGTTACAAGACAAATATATACGGACTTTTAATGACAAAGGGCTTATCAGAGTTTTATAAATTGATGAAATTCTTTAATGTAAACCCAAAGACTGTTTATGGCATTGCTGGTATGGGAGACTTGATAACCACATGTCTGTCTGAAAACAGTAGAAACAGACGTTTTGGCAAATTATTAGCACAAGGCATGGATGTAGAATCTGCATTGAATGAAGTTGGTATGGAGGTTGAGGGTGTTTCAATGGCAAAAACTGTAATGAAACTGACCAAGCTTAATATCTCTTTACCTTTGATTTCTTTCGTAGTTGACACTATTAATGGCGAATCAGATATCAGAAATGACTTGTTAGACGTCTTATTAAAAAGATCAGTTTAGAATATCAAAAGGAGGCAAAGTGAACTGTAAAAAGTGTAAAGCAAAACTACAAAACAATAGTATATATTGCGATAAATGCGGGGTACCAACAGATTTCGTTAAGACTAATCTCTCTTCTTTCAAAACCATAAAAGAAGTATTTACAGATCCTGAAGCCAGTATGAATAAGCATATAGGCTATTCATTTATTGTCTTTTTATTGAGTATTTTACCAGCTTTTATTCTGTTACAACTTATCACAGCTTATCTAAAAAATATTCATCCATTTTTCTTTTATGCATTAAACTTATTGGCAATTGCCTTATTTGCACCATTTTGGACGATTGCCATAGCCAAAGAAACAGACTATCTAAAATCTCCATCAAGAATTAAAGATTATTTTAAACTAATACGTTTTTACCCTTCACAACTGTTTTTGAGCATCATAGCAATGCTATATTTACTCTTATTAAAGCTTATCTGTCAAGGCGATCCTATCCTAAATTTAGTGCATTTTATACTTATCTTATACGGATTGGCTGTTATCATTCATGCCCCATCCATTATGTTTGATCAACAAATTAACGCTTTTGCCGCTTTACGAAAGTCTTATGTTTTTGGTAAACACACAATACGTTGGCAAAACTTTTTCCTCTCAGTGACCATTGTCTTGATAAACTTACCTGCTTATCTTCTGACTTTATATGCAAAATATTTAACAAAGTATAACGACATAGGCTCGTGGATCGCCACAGTAGTTGTAGCCATAATAGCCGTGTTTTGCATGCTTTATAGCTTCCCATTATCTTGGCAACTAATCAAAAGTCAATACAAAAAATACAAAACACATGAGATTTTAGATAAGAATATTGAAAAAGAAATAGGGTAAAAATGAATATATTTGAAACACACGCACATCTTGATTTTGACGATTATAAAAAAGATAGAGATCCGGTAATTCAAAATGCATTCAAAGTTGGTGTCAAAAACATAATAAATATTGGTATTGATGAAAAGAGCTCCAAAAACTCAATTAATTTAGCCGAAAAATACCCTGAAATATATGCAAGCATAGGCTATCATCCCTCAACTGTCGAATCTTTTGACGAAAAAGTTGTTTATCAGCTTGCCAAGCATAAAAAAGTAGTTGCAATCGGCGAAATAGGGCTGGATTATTATCGTAATTATAATCCCAAAGATATGCAAAAAAAGGCTTATCAAAGACAAGTAGAAATAGCATGTGAAATCGATAAACCTATCATCATACACGATAGAGAGGCTCATGAAGATTGTTTTGATGTGCTCAAACAAAACAAGGCTCAAAAAGTTGTTTTCCATTGCTTTTCAGGCGATGTGCCTTTTGCTGAACGTGTGCTAAATGAAGGCTGGTTTATTAGTATCACTGGCGTGATAACCTATAAAAACACTGATCTCGCTGATGTTGTACGGATTATTCCAAAAGAAAAGCTCTTCGTTGAAACTGATTGCCCATATCTCACACCAGTGCCGCATCGAGGAAAGAGAAATACCCCAGAATACTTGCCTTATATTGTCCAGAAAATCAGTGATATAATGAGAGTACCGCCAAAGATAGTGGCTGAGCAAACCTATCAAAATGCAAAGAAGTTCTTTTTAGAAGTATAAAAGCAAAAATCGACAAATAAACATCTTGTTTATCAATCAAAGGAGTAAAAATGAAGATTGCAATTGGTGGCTTTTTTCACGAATCAAACACGTTTAATCCTATCATCACGGGTATAGAAGACATAGTTGTTTTTCATCAAGATGAGATCTATGCAAATAAATCTTCTTACGTTATGGCAAAGGGTATTATTGATTATTTTCAGAGCAATACAGACTATCAGCTTATCCCTCTTGTGTTTGCCAAAGCAGTGCCAAACGGTGAGATAGATAAAGAATATTATTTGCATTTGAAAGAGAAGTTTTTTGCTTATTTAGAAAATGAAACACAAATCGATGCCTTTGTGCTTGCCCTGCACGGCTCAATGCGAGTGCATGGAATTGGCTCTGCAGAGAGTGATTTATTAGTCGATATCAAAAAAAGATATCCAAACACACCTATTTTTAGTGCTCTCGATATGCATGCAAGTATGACCAAAACAATGATGAACAAGACAGAAGCTTTTGTAGCATTCAAAACAGCTCCTCATATTGATGTGTGGGAGACTGGTTATAAAATCGCTGAGATTGCCGATTATTCTCTACAAAATAAGGTTAAAACAAAAACAGGCTATACAAAGGTTAATTGCCTTATTGCTGGCGAAAAGTCTGAAACAGAATGCCAACCAATGAAGTCTTTGATCCAGGAATTACACAAAATTGAGCGAGATGACGATATTCTCTCTGCCTCATATTGCTTAGGCTTTCCTTGGGCAGATGCAGAGGAAAACGGCGTTACAGCTGTCGTTGTCAGCAATAATAATCAAGAAAAGGCAGACTATTATGCAAAGTATCTTGCTGATAAATTCATTGAAAATAAACATCTCTTTGACTTTTCTATGCCCTCATTACCACCAGAACAGGCTCTTTTGGAAGCCTTAAAACAAGACAAAAAACCTGTCTTTGTCTCCGATTCTGGAGATAATCCAACTGCTGGCTCAACCGCCGATAATACCGAGATAATTAGAATCTTGACTAACGAGTTAAAAGACAAGATTAATAATAAAACCATCTTAATCGCAGGCATCTTCGACCCAATAGCTGTCGAAACCTGTCAACAAAACTTAGATCAAGAAATAGAGCTTTTTGTCGGTGGAGTTTATGATACCAAGTATTGTAAGCCTGTAAAGCTCAAAGGCATAGCTATCAAAAAAGTCGAAGGCTTTGGTATGCTCAACACCACGCTCATCCTCTTTAAAACGAAAGAATTTGAACTTATTCTCTGCTCAAAACACATTGGCTTCACTAATGCCGATATGTTCAAAGCTTTGCAAATTGACTATCAAAACAAGGATATTATCGTTGTAAAATTAGGCTATCTAACAGAGGAATTTATCGAAGATGCTGCCGTGTCCTTTATGGCGTTAACACGTGGCTGCACCGATGAAGTCTTGAGTCGCTTGGATTATACCTATCCATATGAGTTGATTTAAAATGATGTGATTCTTTTACTGCATGAGCCAAAAAAGCAGAACAGACCTAATTTACAATAAATAAACAAGCTTATAAGTAGTTGAAAAAATAATCAAATCACAAAATAGGAGGCAAGCATGGCAGACTTAATATCAGTTATCATACCAGCTTACAATGCAGAAAAACTGTTGGCAGACTCTCTAAATTCAGTCGTAAATCAAACATATAAAAACTTTGAAGTCATAATAGTCAACGATGGTAGTGTCGACAAAACAGCAGATATATGTGATAGTTTTGCAAGCAAGGACACACGAATTAAATATACTTATCAGGATAATGCTGGTGTTTCGATGGCACGTAACAAAGGTATGGAGATGAGTAGCGGAAAGTACATCTGTTTTTTAGATGCTGATGATTATTATAGCCCCACTTATTTAGAGAAAATGTATCTCGCAATAAATAAAGGGGGGGTACGATCTTTGCTATTGCGGCTTAAATGATATCATTAAAGGCGTTACACAGAAGAGAAAGACAATCTTTTCTAATAGAAACGTAATGTTGAAGGTCGTTTCAGGAAAGATTAAGTGGACAATTATCACTATGCTATTTAAGAAAGAATTTTTAGAAAAAAACAATATCTTGTTTACAAAAGGGCTTTCTGTTGGAGAAGACACCGAGTTTGGCTATTTCTCTTTTGCCTTAACAAACAAAGTAAATTACGTAAATGAATACTTGGTTTACTCTTATAGAGGTCATTCAAAATCGCAGCTTTCAAGCTTTTCATTAGATAAGATAGAAAATAATTACCTTGTTTTAAAAAGATTTCTCAAAGATGATAGAATAAACATAAATAAGCGTATTGAGAATAAAATTGTAAATTATGGTCTGCACACTTCAATTATATTAAAACTAATCACAGCGATAAATAGAAATCACGATAAAGATGAGATTTTGTACTATTATAATAAGTATTCAGAGATGCTCCATAAATACACTTTTAAT
This sequence comes from Candidatus Cloacimonadota bacterium, assembly GCA_020532185.1. Classification (GTDB taxonomy): domain Bacteria; phylum Cloacimonadota; class Cloacimonadia; order Cloacimonadales; family WRIO01; genus JAGOCT01. The sequence goes on from JAJBBH010000098.1 coordinate 31,753, forward strand.
AATGGTTTACGAAGTCTAAAGCTGAATTATAATCGTTATAAATTATTGCGTACAATAAAGATGTGGAAACAATCTGCTAAATAAATAAATCTTCGCTTGACAA
>JAJBBH010000067.1 GCA_020532185.1 Candidatus Cloacimonadota bacterium
AGACACCACCAGAATTTATAGTATTAACCATTTGCTGAGGATTAGGATGCACATTATTAACAGTGTATAACTCTGTAAAGGTATGATTATCATCATAATTATGAATAATGTTTTTTATATATCGATTAATAATCACATACGAAATACCATTAGAGTGTCTTTCACCAACAAGTAAATTTTTGTTCATCCATTCTGTACCCTCAGCTGCAGGAGCTCTTTCGTAGTTCATCACTTTAGATACCATAGTTTGAAAGTCGTTAATACTTGCAATTGACATTCTACCAATGATAGCATCGCCAAATAAATCATTTGTACCGCCAGCAAGAAACGTATATGGATAATCGCTTATAGAATTATAAGTACTGCCATAAGACCAAGTAGGTATCTCAAATCCAGTTGTTGCACTTGCATCTCCTATAAGCATAATATACTCTGGTTTATCTTCCCAAGTATCATAAGCATTTTGAATATAGGCTTTTATAGAGGTGGTAGTGGTACCAATTTGCGTTCCTGTTGCAACTTTTACATTAAAACCTTTTTGAGTTTTCCAATTTATGATTTTGTTTAATTCAGTAAGATAAAGTGGTTGATCGTTTGTTGGATAGAGAATAAGCAAAGTAGGTCTTTGATATTGAGGATAAGGTGACCGAATTTGTTCATAGTTAGCAAACATAGCTTTGTAGAGAGGTTCAAAAGCACGAGATATTTTGGTATTGATTTGATATTGGCTTCCACCTGCATTGTTACTATGCTCAAGTATTATCTTAATCTCCTTATTAACTTCTAATTGCTTGTTTTTTGCATTATAGACAAATGGTTGGACATTAACATTTACAAAAGCGTAATCTCTCATCACAGATATGTCTGATATGGTTGTTATCTGCTCTGGATACTGCGCGTTATCTTGATAAAACTTAGTATTATAAACAAAATTCTTCTGTTGTTCTTCTTCGCCTTCCTGAGTTGGATAGATTAAAATGTTTTCATAATACTCTTGTTTGCTTGCAGTTTCAGATATTAATTGAACATCGCTATTATTAGGAACAGCAATAGTAATGCCGAAAATTGGCAATTCTGGCAAACCTTCCGCTATTGTCATTTCAATGCCGCTTAAACTTATTCTGGTAAATACTTCAGACTCTTTGTTAATAGTATCTAAGCTATAATCTGGTAAATTAAATCTTATTTCTGTTCTTTCATTTTGAGTATTTACGTCAAAAGCTTCAGATGCTAATACAAAGTTTTGTGCAAATAGATTGCATATAAGTGCCATTGTAATTAATACAGTCAATATTAGAATATACCGTTTCATATTTTCCCTTTGCTTTTTCTTATTATTTTTTCATCTATTAACATATTAAAGCAAGATAGATTCCAAACACGATTTATTAAAATTCTATAATATATAATTTTACATATTATAAGTTATAGATAACAACAAACACCTAATAGACATATGAGCTTTAATAGAGCAAGGCTTTTCAATAAAACTTATGAAGAAACAATCATTATACTTAGTAATGATTTATAACAAAAAACCAATTATTCGAGTCTTTTTTTATTATTCCGTGATCATAAGAGCCATATATTTGTTTGACTTGTAAATTAGCCATTTGGCACAGTTGCTTCATTTCTTCAATCTCAACACGTCTCAAAGCTAAATGGTGCACAAACTTCTCTATCTGCCCTTTTTTTATTGACTCATCAGTATAATTGATTATATATTTATCTTTCCAATACTGTATTTTTTCATCATTGTCTATTCTATATGAGGTCAGCATAGTAATATTTGCTTTCAAAACTTCATGATAATGATGATAATATGGTATGTACTCAAGTTGCGACTCGGCAATTGCAATAAAAGGTGAGATATCGAGTAATATTTGCCCATCATCTGACAAATGTTTTTTTAACCTTTGTAATGTCTTAACCTGGTCTTCAGTTGTTAAAAGATATTGAAATGTCGAATAGCTCATTATTATATGATCATATCTTTTTGGAAGATCAATATCTCTCATATCGGAACGAACTATTTCAAGCTTAGGCTGTTCACCAAGCTTATCAATAAGCTTTTCCAAAAAGGCTGGTGCACTGTCAACCACAGTTACATAGTCTGCAACTACCAGAAGGTGCTGCGTAATTCGCCCTGTTCCACATCCTATTTCAAGTACAGAACCCCTCTTTTTTGCTATCATTGATTGGTAGAATTCGACATCGTGTTTTTGCTCATCACACATGATATCAAATTCCCAATCATATAGCTCGACGAACTCATTCCAATTAAAAGTATTGTTCATTAATAAGTAATATACTCACTCAAAAGCTGTAATGTTGCATACAAAGCTTCTTTGTGTGTTCTTTCGTATCCATGAGATGCAAACACGCCAGGTCCTACTAATCCATGTTTTATATCATATCCTGCACTAAGTGTTGCTCCAACGTCTGATCCATATCGTGGATAAATATCTATAGCATGCGGTATTTTATTATTTTCTGCTATTTCTATCAATTTGCTGGTAAGTTCATAATTATAAGGTCCACCAGAATCTTTTGCACAAATAGATACTTGGTATTCATCACAAGATAAATCATCGCCAAGAGCACCCATGTCTACAGAAATCATTTCGACTGTTTCATCGGGAATACCAGAAGCTCCGCCATGACCAACTTCTTCGTATGTTGTAAACACAATATACACTTTTCTGTTCAACTTTACACTATCTGTTTTAACCCACTCAGCTAAACTTATTAAAATGCCTGCACTTGCTTTATCATCAAGATGCCTGCTTTTTATAAAACCCGATTCAGTATATACGGTTCGTGGGTCAATTGATATAAAATCCCCGACTCTGATACCTAAGTCTTCTATATCTTTTTTTGTTTTTACTTTTTCATCTAATATTAGCTCTACTGTGGTGTCGTTTCTTGATGCTGTGGCAACATTATCATACACATGAACAGAAGGTGTGGTCAAATAAAAAGTACCATTATATTCTTTACCGCAACGAGTATGAACAATACAGTTTTCATTTTCTATATTATTTTCTGGATACCCTCCAATTTTGGTAAATCTTATCGCTCCATTTGATTTTATTGATCTAACCATTGCCCCCAATGTGTCAACATGTGCGGCTAATACCAGAGGCTTTCCTTCTCCACCTAAACATGCTATCACCGAGCCTTTATTACTCTGATAAGGTAAATAACCAATTTCTTTTAATCTTTCCATCAAATAAACACATGCTTTTTGAGTATAGCCAGTGGGACTTGGTATTTTGCATAATTTTACTACCTCTTGAACACATTTTTCAAGATATTCTTCTTTACAAATCATATATTCCTCCATTTTTTTAATAAGTCAAGTTTGAGTAATCTTTAAAGTTATCAGCACCTCTTGTAAACCTATTGGTAAAATCATAATTTAATATAAATAAATAGTTCGGATTTGAAGAGCAAGATAAAATGCAGTTTTCCTTATCATACTCATAAGCACTAAAGCTATATTCCTCACCATTTTTCAGTGTCAAATCTAAATCCATGATTTTTCTTTTGGCATACTGCTTCATATTCTCTTCGGTGTTTTCATAAGTCGTAGTTGACTGAATATATTGCAACACATTTAGTATTTTATAAAGGGTTCTATTTGAGCTATAAACTAAAAAAGTCTCATCTTTACTTATATACTCCCACTCTTTTTCTGTTCTTTTTAAATGATAATTGTTTCTTTGCGAACTTACCTTAAGCTCAAGTATATCTGTTGGTTTAAGTCTCACAATATATGGATCTTTCCACATTTGAAGATTTGGATATAAAAATTCAGATAGGTTACTATCCAATTCATATACAGCATCTTCATTAATAAAACGCAAACTACTATAAGCATAAAAACTGCTTATACCAAGATAAAAGTCAGCTATCAAATAGTCATTATCACCAAGCAGCCTTATATGAGTACCAGTATCATCTGTAATACGATATTCATAATGCTTAAATGAGTCTTTTGTAAGCGGTTTTACTAAACGTTTAGACTGTAAAAGATTATCAATAAATAATAAAACACGATCTTCATTAGCTGGATAATTAATACTTGTTACCATCCACTTATTATTTATCTTTTTCAATTGCACAGTATCTGCATCTGCAGAAATCTCTATTTGTTTGATTGCTGACATATCAAAAGAAAAAGCTGGAATACTCTTTTCAATAGGCTCATGAGCACTAAATACAATAAATAAAAGCAATAGTACTATAGCAATTACAATCATTATCAGTGTCTTTTTACTCATCTATATACTCTTTTTTTATGTTTTTCTCTCTTTTTAGTCTTCTAAAATAAAAGCAAAGCAAAATAGCTGCTATTATACATACTGGCAAGATAAAATTCAATATCTTCACCCACAGACGGTGAGCTTCTGGCAGTTCTTTTAATGGAGAATATGTCAATGTATGAGCTCTCATACCTATCAAAGCCTCATTGCCGAGCAAGTAATCAACTGAGTTCAAAAGAAACTCTCTGTTTCCTTGTACCCCACTTAAAACATCATTCCTTACAAATGAGCTCGACGACACCATTAATATACATGCGTTTTCAGTGCTTTCTTTATAATCATCATGCCGCAAACCTTTATTTTGATAAAAGCTTCGCATAGGTCCTTTATAAATGGCTGAAATAACGAAAGGTCCTTTATTATATGAGGAAGCAATATTAATCTCTTTGAATTGAGTATAATCGGTCTCAATTTCTTTGCCCATCCGTTCATCACTTTCAATTGAAGACATTAATAGTGGTGTGAAGGACAAAGTACTCTTTTCATTAAAGAATAACTCAGATACATACATACTTTGAACAAGCCCAAGATTTTGGGTGATGATATGGTTTTTATTGTGGTTCTTTAAAATTGGGATAAAAGGGTAATCGAAAGATACAGGAACTAAATGCCCACCTTGATTTCTGGCTGCGGTTAACTGATAACAAAACGCATCTAAAATAAGATTTGGTTTTATATAGACATATTGGTCAAATAAATAGCTTATAACATTCGACTGTATTATTTCAGCATATTCTTCATTATTGTCTGCATTATACCTGTCTTGAAACCATAAAACAGGCTTTCCTGTCATAATAAACTGATCTAATAAATACAGCTGAGCTTCATGCAAGGAGTCGCGTATCCCACTAATAATCAGCATATCTGTTTCTTGTGGTAAAGGAAAGAATAAATCGGTTCGATCGACAAGGTAATTATAAGATAGCAAGCTTATTGCAGCTTGAAAGTCTTGATCAAGAGGCACCCTGCCATCTTCTCCCCTAATATTTTCTTGAATAGGAGTAAAATATGCTATTTTCTTTTTTTCTGGTCTAAGCAAACGACTCAGCGTGGTAGATAAAATATATTCCAAACCGTCATTTGATGTTATTACTGGTACCGTTTCTAAATATCCACGATATGACAAAGCCATTCCCAAGAACACATCGCGATACTCCATTTTATCTTTTTCCATAACTTGTACTGTGATCGATGGTATTTTGCTGTTGAGTGCATCTTGTTTGAATTTCTCGACATTGCTGGTACTTACGAACTCAAAGCTAATCTTACCTTTAGAGTTACTTTGGTACTCACTTAATAGGTCTTTAGTGTAGTTTTTAATATTTAATAATTCAGCTGGTAAATCTGGAGAAAAGAAAAGCTTAATGCGTATTGGTTCTGTAAGAGATCTAACCAGCTCGATAGTTTCTTTACTTAACGTATATGACTTATTCTTTGTTAAATCATATTTTTTAAACACATAAATAGATATGATATTTATTAATATGATAATTATTATTGTCAATAATCTTTGAATGCTTTTTTCTGACTTTTTTATATTTGCCATACCTATCAATTGCTCCTTCTATCTTTTAAATACTCTATTGAAAAGAAAAGAAATATATACACAAGACTGACAAAATAGACTATGACACGACTATCCAATACCCCTTTACTAATATTTCCGTACTGCCAAGTTATACTAAAATACTGAAAAAATGATAGCAAACTACTTGGCACAAATATTAATGCGTATTCCATCAAAAAAAGCACTAAAGACAAGACAAAACTCAATATAAAAGCCGATATCTGATTTGCATTGATAGTCGAACAAAAAAGACCAATCGCTGCATATACTGAACCTATCAAAAATAAGCCCAAATATGCACAAAATATAACTCCATAATCAATGTTTTGACCCAATAATGCGATAGTTATGAAGTTTGGCAAAGTCAATAATAAGCTGATTAAGATAATCAGAAGTGTAAACATATATTTACCTAAAACTATCTCTTTGATCTTAATAGGCATTGTCAAAAGTGTTTCTATAGTTCCAATGTTTCGTTCTTTTGCAATCAGCCCCATCGATAAAACAGGTATATATACCAACCAAACAAGCTGAATACTATAAAAAAGCCCATTTAATGTTGCATTACCCGATGAGAATAAGGGCATAATGAAAAACCACGTGTTAATTAGTGTAAAAACCAACAGAGTAATATAAGCTGTTGGACTTTTAAAAAAAGAAACAAATTCACGATAGGCTATTAATTTAATCTGTTTCATTGTTTTATCCCTTCTATTTCTCCGTTTAAAAGCTTGCCAATTGTTACGTTATGAAACACTTCCTCTAATGTCTTTTCTTCGTATTTAAGCCCCAAAATGGTGGCTTTAAGGCTGTTTAAATACTTAGACAGCTCAAATCTAATATCTTTTGTAGAAGTTGTCTCACATACTACTACAATACTTTTTTCCATTTTTTCGAATCTTTTTACTGTTATAAATGGAAAATGAGTGATTAAATCGTCTTCGGTAATATCAACAAGAGTGAATTCTAAACTTATTGTTTGTCTTTTTTGTACACTTTTTAATAACTCTTCTTTTGGTGCATCTGCTGCTATGCTACCTTGATGAATAATTATTATGCGATCACAAATAGCTTGTACTTCTTGCAAGATATGGCTTGAAAGAATTATTGTTTTATTTTTGCCAAGCTCTCTTATCAAACTCCTGATTTCTATTATTTGATTGGGATCCAAACCGTTTGTTGGCTCATCAAGAATTAAAATTGGTGGGTCATGAATTATTGCTTGAGCAAGACCTACTCGTTGTTTAAACCCTTTTGAAAGTGTTGATATTTGCTGGTTAAGTCTCTCTTTAATACCACATTTGCCCGCTATCTCTTTTAATTTGGCATTAAACTCAGAGCCTTTTATACCCCTCACTTCACAAACAAATTTTAGATACTCAAAAACAGTCATTTCTGAGTAGAGTGGGTTTAGTTCGGGTAAATAGCCAATAAGTTTTTTGGTGTTTTCTGGTTCAATTTCAATATTTTGTTCATTTATATATACTCTTCCGCTGCTTGCTTTGTTGTAACCTGCTATAATTTTCAAGGTACTTGATTTACCAGCACCATTAGGTCCCAAAAAACCTGTAATCTCGCCTTGCTTAATTACCAAGCTTATGTTCTTTACAGCCTTTATATCACCATATTCTTTTGATAACGACTCTATTCTTATCATAATTAATCCTCTTTTGTAATCTTTTTTACTTTACCATTTTTTGTCAAATGATATTTCTGAGAATATGTTTATACTAAAAAGAATATCTAAGCAAACAAAACAACTATAAATCAGTAATACCAAAGCAAATAAATATGATTTTTGAATAAATAATTCTGAATAATATTGTTCATTCTCATTATAAACTGAGAAAAGGAAATAACATTTCAATATTAATATAGTGATCAAAAAAAGTGATTAATGATTAATTAGAAATCTGGTTCTGCTTACAAATCGTAATTTTGCTCAAAACCCACAATACATGCTTATTATTAACAGTTTTAAAGAATAAACTAAAAACTTTAACTAATATCATACTAATTAAAAAAATCTTATTATTGTATACTGCTCAAATTAATACATTACATGCATTAAATATTTTATAAACATTCTAAATTGTTACTGAATAATATTTGTAAAACTGCATCATACAAAATTAAGCAATCAAAGCATCCCGTTACCATCCCGTTACCATCCCGTTACTTTGCCGTTCATTCTCCAAGATAGCAGGGGAGATCAAAGGGGATGCTTTAGGTATAATATCCTGTTAATTAGAGGTTTATATGAGGTTCTCTCCTAAATTAATAATCACATCAAAAATAATATAAAAACACAGTTCGATATTTAAAAAAAGAGTCAAATTCCTTAGCTTTTACACATATGAATATATTTATAGTTAACAATTATTTAAGTATGCTTGTAAATTCAAAAAAAGCCTTGCTGCATAGTTACACACAGCAAGGCGCAGTGTTTAGGAAGGATTGTTTATATAAAGAGGTTTAAGTTTGATTTTTCAGCTTCTTCGAGATAGCTTGCAACACCTCCGATAATGACGTTGTCAAGTAATTCTTCTTCTTTGACGCCCATCACATCCATCGACATTTGGCAAGCAATCATCTGAATACCAACGTCTGCAGCAGCTTTTACCATGCTTTCAAGAGAATCTATTTTTTGTGATGCCATTCTCTTTTTCATCATAATTGAACCCATGCCCATCATATTAAGCTTTGAAAGGTTGAGTTTGCCATTATGAGCTGGCAACATCATTGAAAACATTTTGCCCATAAAGTCCTTTTTTACTTTGGGTTTTTGTACTTTTTTTATTACATTCAAGCCCCAGAAAGTAAAAAACATTGTGACTTTCTTACCTGTTGAAGCTGCACCGTGAGCAATTACAAATGAAGCTAAAGCCTTGTCCATATCATCGCTAAAGACAATAATTGTTTTATTATCACCCTGAACCTGAGAGCCAGTTTTTGCTTTTTGCTCTTCTTTCATTATTTCTGCAATAATTTTTCCTTTTTCATGCTTAATTCCTAACAACTTATTACCCGTAATATTGGTCCAAGAACCAACATCTTTGGTAAATCCAGGATCTGAAGCTGTTATAACTAAAACATCGCCTTCATTAATTTTGTCTATTTCATTTTTTAGTTTCATAATAGGTCCAGGACACTGCAAACCACAAGCGTCAATGTTTATTGTTTTTGTTTCTCTATCTTGTCTCATATGTGCAGGATTAGCTTGTAAAATCATATCGTCTTTAGTGATATAGTTCTTTTCAAAAATATCCTCATTACTTTGTTTTTGTGTTGAGTATTCGTAAGTTTTGTATCCCCCAGATAGGTTATAAACTTCTTCATATCCATTTTGCATTAATATTCTTGCAGCCAGATAGCCACGAAGACCGACACTACACAAAGTAATAATCTTTTTATCTTTAGGGATTTCATCAAGGCGGCTACGTATATCATCCAAAGGAATATTAATTGAGCCATCTATAGAACCTAATGCAAACTCATCAGCAGTTCTTATATCCAAATAGAAATGGTTTTCTCTATCTGCTTCCAGTAGATATTTCCAGTCAACAGTTTTTAGTAAGCCTTTTATAATGTTTTCAGCTACGAAACCAGCAATATTAACAGGGTCTTTTGCTGATGAAAATGGAGGTGCATATGCATGTTCTATTTCTTGCAAGTCGTATATGCTTCCAGAATCATTTAGAACTGTTGCTATAATATCTATTCTCTTATCAATACCCTCATATCCAATTATTTGAGCACCATACACTTTCTCACCATCGGGAGAAAAGAGAAGCTTTAATGTTAAAGGCAATGCATCAGGATAATACCCAGAATGCGATGTGCCATGAGTAATAGAAGAGATAAAGGGTATATTTTCTTGTTTTAAAGCTTTTTCTGATAAACCTGTTGAGGCAACAGTTATGTCAAACACTTTGGCAATTGCACTCGCAATTGCACCCTTATATTTCCTTTTATTACCATATATTATATTATCAGCAACTATGCGTCCTTGTTTATTTGCAGGTCCAGCAAGATAAGTTATAACAGGCTTATTCAAAAGAGGATGCTTAAACAAAACTGCATCGCCCAAAGCATAAATATTCTCATCGCTTGTTTGCATATAGTCATTAACAACAATACCTTTTCTCTCCCCTACTTCTAAATTAGCATCGATTGCTAATTTACTATCGGGACTAACCCCAATAGAAAGAATCACTAAATCAGTGCGAATCTTTTTGCCACTTTTTAAGTTAACTATCAGAGTCCCATTATCTTCTGAAAAGGAAACAACAGAGTCTTTTAGGAAAAACTCGACATTTTTGGTTTTTAAATGTTGATGTATTTGAGCAGCCATTTCATAATCCAGCATATTCATTACTTGTGCAGCCATTTCGACAATTGTAACATTCATGCCAATATGATGTAAGTTTTCAGCCATTTCCAAGCCGATAAACCCTGCCCCGATAATTACAGCACGTTTTGCATTATTCTCGTCTATATAGCTTTTAATTTTATCAGTATCAGGCACATTTCTTAAAGTAAATATCCCTTTCTTGTCAATACCTGGTAATGGTGGCTTAATCGGTTCAGCACCAGGTGAAAGAACTAACTTATCATATGTTTCTTCATACTCTTCACCTGTCTGTATATTTCTTACTAATACAGATTTACGATCTCGATTAATTTTAACAACCTCAGATAAAACTCGTACATCAACGTTGATTTTGCTACGAAAAGTATCAGGTGTTTGCACAAAAAGTTTTTCCCTATCATTAATAACTCCTCCAATATAATAGGGTAATCCGCAGTTTGCATACGAAATATACTCGCCTCTTTCGAACATGATGATTTCTGCGTGTTCGTCAATTCTTCTCAGTCTTGCAGCTGTAGTTGCACCACCAGCTACACCACCCACGATAACTATTTTCATAATGAACTCCTTAATGTTGTTTTCATTTTATAGTATAATATATAAACGATAAAAATAAATAAGCAAATTATTTTTTAAATATTTTTATAGATTTTCATTGACATAAAAAGCAAAATTAAAAGTATTAGTTTAAGTTAATTAAAAAAAATATAGGAGAATGAAAATGTCAATAGTTCGCCCTTTCCCAGCAGTAAGACCTGCAAAAGAAAAAGCTCACTTAATAGCAGCATTACCTTATGACGTAATGAGCTCTGATGAAGCAAGAGAAATGGTTAAAGGTAACCCCCTTAGTTTTTTACATGTAGATAAAGCAGAAATTGATTTACCAAGAGAAATTGATCTTTATGATGAAAGAGTCTATCAAAAAGCTAAAGAGAATTTTTACTCATTAATCGATAATAAGCATTTCATAAAAGAAGAAAAGCCATGTTTTTATCTATATCAACAAGTAATGAATGGTCATGCGCAAACAGGTTTAGTTGCAGGTGCCTCAATAGAGGAATATGAAAAAGACTTAATTAAAAAACACGAACATACCCGTGCTGACAAAGAAGCAGATAGAATAAAACATGTTGATACTTTAAATGCACAAACAGGACCGATATTTCTTACATATCGAGCTCAAAAGAATATTACTGATAAAATGAATGAATTAATGAAAGACCCGCCATTGTATGACTTTACTGCAGAAGATGATGTCAGACATATAGTGTGGCGTATTGATAAAAATGAAGATATCAATTTCTTTATGAATAGCTTCAAAGAAATTGAATGCCTATACATTGCTGATGGGCACCATCGTAGTGCTTCTGCTGTGAGAGTTGGACAAAGAAGAAGAGATGCAAACCCAAACCATACAGGAGAAGAAGAATATAATTTCTTTTTATCTGTAATTTTCCCACATGATCAGCTTGCTATCTACGATTACAACCGCATTGTGGTTGATCTTAATGGTAATACTAAAGATGAGTTTATGAATAAAGTAAATGAAAAATTTGAAATAGAAGAATACTCTGCTGATAAGGCTTACAGGCCAGAAGCTCTTCATACATTTGGAATGTATATTGATAAAATATGGTACAAATTGACTGCAAAAAATGGTACATTCCCAGCTGATGATCCTGTTGGCTCACTTGATGTTTCTATTATGCAAAACAATTTACTTGAGCCTATACTGGGTATTAAAGATCCCAGAACTGATAATAGAATAGATTTTATTGGTGGAATACGTGGACTTGATGAGCTAAGTAAAAGAGTTGATGCTGGAGAAGCAGTCGCATTTTCAATGCATCCAACATCAGTTGACGAATTAATTAATATTGCAGATGCAGGCATGATTATGCCACCAAAATCTACTTGGTTTGAACCAAAGTTACGTTCTGGCTTACTTTGCCACTTATTAAGTTAAAAATACACACAGCAGGGCAAAATCTTGCCCTGCTTTTATTTTCCATTTCAATAAATTTTTAGAGGTGCAATGAATAAGTTTGCTATAGTTAGTTTAGGTTGTCCCAAAAACTTAGTTGATTCTGAATATTTCAAACAGATATTTTTAGATTATGGATTGATATATACAGAAATTCCTGAAGAGGCAAAGTATATATTAATAAATACTTGTGGTTTTATAAACCCCGCAAAAGAAGAATCTATTAATAACATACTTGAATACGCAGAACTGAAACATAATAATAAGAATGTCAAACTGATTGTGACTGGTTGTCTTGTAAAAAGATATATTGATGTTTTAAAAAAGGAAATAAGCGAAGTTGATTACTGGATAGGACTTAAAGATTTTGATTTACTAAAAAACATCTTGTCGCAAATGCCAGCAACTGTTAAAAGTTCCGACAAACATGAGCAATTGCCACTAAAGAGATCAATACTTACTCCTCATCATTATGCCTATTTAAGAGTTAGTGATGGTTGCAATAACCATTGTTCGTATTGTGCAATTCCAAGCATACGTGGAGATTTGCAAAGCGAAAGTATCGAATCTTTGATAAAAGAGGCAAAAACACTTGCTAATCAAGGCGTTAAAGAATTGATAATAAATGCACAAGATACAGCACAATATGGTACTGATTTATATAAACAGCAAAGATTGATAGACTTATTGAAAGAAGTCCAGAAAATACAAGATTTTCGTTGGATAAGATTACTATATTTGCATCCAGCTCATTTGACTTTTGAGATAATTGACGAACTTGCAAAGATAAAGAAACTATGCCATTATTTTGATATTCCAATACAGCATATTAATGATGATATTTTGAAAGACATGAATAGACACACTGATAAAGCTCACATTATCTCAATCTTAAGTCATATTAGAAAAAGAATCCCTGATGCTGTGTTAAGAACAAGCTTGATCACAGGCTTTCCTGGAGAAGATGTTAAGAGATTTAATGAACTTCTAAGATTTATACAAGAGATGAAATTCGATAAATTGGGTGTATTTAGTTACTCGCCAGAAGAAGGCACAACAGCTGCAGATCTTCCAAAACAAGTAACACCAAAAACTGCTGATAGACGTCGAGACAAAATTATGGCTTTGCAGCAAGCAATCTCGGCTGAAAACTTAGTGAGGTTTATCGGTAAAGAGCTTGAAGTAATAATCGATAATGAGTCAAAAGAAGACGGCTATCAATGGGAAGCAAGAAGTGAATATGATGCTCCAGATATTGATGGGATTGTTTATATCAAGCAGTCTAATAGAAATATCGGAGATATTGTTAAAGTAAAAATCATAGACTCATTAGAGTATGATTTAATAGCAGAAGAGGTTTGAGCTATGTAGTATAGTTATTTAGCTTCAGAAAGGGCAAGAATGTTTTTATTACATCCACAAAATATCAAAATTGATACAGAATTATTAAACACATTAGAAGAAAAAAAGAAAAAATTATTCCGTTACTTAGTTTACGAACGAAAATACAATAACTTAAAGCTTTTTAGAACATACTTAAAAGGCTTGTTGAGATTGCAAGACGTGATGAACATTAAAAGTGCACAATTTGAAGCCAATAGCAGACAAGAAGCTGAAATATACACAAGTAATCTTGCGAAAGGTCTTGACTACATTGCTGATGAAGTAATTAATAATCATTGCATAAATAGCCCTAAAGATATTATTTACTTGCACTATTTAGTTGATCCCGAAAATCATGCAAAATGTAATGCAACATATAGGAAAACTCAGGTGCAGTTGGGCAAATTAAACCCTCCAGAACCTCATCGATTAAACTCTCTCATAGAAAACATGTTGTTTAAACTTGACGAGATTAATAACTCTATTTTAAAAGGAATCTACTTGCATCATGAAATAGTCCGCATACACCCTTTTACAGATGGTAATGGAAGAGTGGCAAGGTTGTCAGAAAATTGGGTTCTTATGTTTGATCTATACCCTCCAATTGTGATTTCATCGCCAAAAGACAGACAGAACTATATTAGGGATTTAGAAGCAAGCTTCCTATCGTTAGAAAATAATCCAGAAGAAAACAACGATGCAACTACAAAGTTTTTTAATAATCAAATCAAAAGACTTAATAATAGTCTTGATTATTTGTATGTACGCTTAAAAATGTAGCTCTATTAAATTGATATAATTTTCAAATATACTAAGTTTAATGCAAGTTTTTATGAAAAACATATTTATAAATAATGCTTATTTTTACACATTTTCAATACATAATTTGATAATAAAAAAATCTCACAGTGTTTTCTCTAATGTTTATTGCCTATTCATGATATTTTTTTGATAAATTTATTATCTATTTTTCAATATGTTAGCTCTTTACGAATTAAATATTTAAACATTTATTAAAAAACTTATTGACAATAAAACATAGGTTCAATAAATAGGTAAATATAAATCATAGCAGTGATGAAGACGATCCGGAGTGGCTCAGGGGTTAGAGCGGGTGGCTGTTAACCACTAGGTCGGGGGTTCAAATCCCTCCTCCGGAGCCATAAATTAAAAGCAGGCAAATGCCTGCTTTTTTATTACAAATTTTACTGTAATAACTGCTCCAGCATATCAATATCGAAGCCTAAAAAAGCCTTATTTTGCTTTCTGATTATTGGAGTTTTAAACAATAGAGGCTGTGCTAAAAGCTTTTCAAGTTTATCATGAATGATATACTTTAAATTAAGCTTTTCATATTCTTTTGAGTTTTTATCAATCAAATCGTCAATAGGGATTTGTTGACTTATCTTTGTGATCTCTCCAAGACTTAGACCCTTTATTTGTAAATCTTTAAACTGAAAATCAATACCCCGTTCTTTTAAGTAACGTATTACTTTTTGAGTATCACGACATTTTTTAGTTCCAATAATTTGTATCATAAAAACTCCTTAAAAAAAAGGCAGAGCCTTTTGACTCTGCCAAATATTGGTAATTGTTATTTACTTTCTGACATTTTCTTCACAAAGTAGAATAAAGTTTTTACTGCAAAACCTGTTGCACCTTTTTGCTGCCAAGCTTTTGGTTTATCAGTCATTGCCATGCCAGCAATATCAATATGCATCCAAGGTCTATCTTGAGCAAACTCTCTTAAGAACAAACCTGCAGAGATTGTGCCAGCCATTCTACCTCCAGAGTTCTTCAAATCGGCAACAGTTGATTTGTTCAAGTTTGCATATTCTTCATCTGTTGGTAATTGCCAGTATTTTTCATTTGAATATTTCTCGGCGTATTGTAGAGCCTCATATAGTTCTTGTTGGTTTGTTAATACAGGAGCTCTTGTTCCTCCTAATGCTACCACTGCTGCACCGGTTAAGGTTGCAATGTCTACAAGTTGAGTTACTCTTTCGTGTTTTATTGCAAAATGCATGGCATCAGCGAGAGTTAATCTGCCTTCTGCATCGGTGGAGATTATTTCGACTGTTTTCCCTGCCATAGTATTAATAATATCTCCAGGTCTATATGCACGACCAGAAATCAAGTTTTCACATGCAGCAACAACTGCAGTAACGTTGATTGGTAGCTTTGCATTAGAAATAGCAGCCATTGCACCTATAACAGCTGCAGAGCCAGCCATATCACTCTTCATTGCACCCATGCCTTCACCAGGCTTAATATTGTAACCTCCTGAGTCAAAAGAAAGTCCTTTGCCAATTAAGCCAAGAATATCATGCGGGTTGCTTGGATCTCCTTTGTGATACATAACAATCAATCTGGGCTGATTATCTGAGCCCTTTGCAACGTTTATGTATGCGTCCATACCAAAAGATGAGATTTTTTTCTCATCATATACTTTGACTTCAAAATCATATGAATTTCCTGTTTTTTGAGCCATTTCTGCAATTTTACGAGGAGTCATTTCATTTGCAGGTTCATTTACAAGCTGTTTTGCAAGGTTGATTGCTTGTCCAAAAAGCAAACTATTTTGCACAAGTTCAATGATATTTTCGGTTGTTTTTTTACTTATGAATACAGCCTTTTTGAGGAGATATTCTTGTTTTTTTTCAAAATAAGTGTCGAATTCATATGAGCATTCTTCAAAAGTTTGTGCTGCTAATTGGATAAATTCTTCTACGTTTCCAAAATCTGCAATTAAGTGTTCTGCAATTACATTAATTTCTTTCGCTTTATTTTTTTTTGCCAGATTATAGATATCTGCAAAAATACCTTGCATTTGGTTATACGAGAAGTTTTCTTTTTTTTCACCAAGCCCTAATAAGATGATATCTTTGTCCTCTTTTGCATTATTGAAATTGATATATTGAAGCTCATCAGATTTCCAATTGTATTCTTTCTTCTGGATCCATGCCTCAATTACTTTGAAAATACCAGCAGGTATAAATGCTTTCAATTCATTAAAATCAAAATCTTGCCAAGCTGGTATGACGACGAGAAAATTAGATTGAATTTTTTCATTAAGTTGTAGTTTCATGTTGCCTCCTATATTATTTTTATTTGATTAAATCCGGTATAGAGGTTAAATCTTTTCCCTCTGGCAAATGCTATTAGATATAGCTTGTGTTCCCATGCAAGCCTAATTGCTTCAGATGTAGCTGCAGAATGTGAGACAATTAAAGGAAATCCAAGTCTAATAGCCTTTTTTACTATTTCGGAAGAGACTCTACCTGTTGAAAGCAAAACACAGTCATTCAATGTCTTTTTTTGTTGCAAAAAACTGCCTGCAACTTTATCAACAGCGTTGTGTCTACCAATGTCATTTCGTACGCACTTTATCTGATTATCTTGCAAAATAGCAGCACTATGGACGCCTCCTGTTTGCTGAAAGAGATCAGATTTTTTTTGAAAATCTATCATGGCAGAGAAGATTAAGTCTTTTTCAATTTTATATTGAGGAAAGTCACTTTTACCGCCAGAAATTGAGTTACTAAAAGCTGCAGCACATCCTGAGTTTTTCTCTCTGCTAAGCATAAAACTATTAATTCTTTGATTTGGTATATCGCAATTGAAATAAATCGAATGTTCATCTTTTTTAAAATCGACAGAAATTATCTCATGATGAGAACGAATAATGCCTTCAGAGAACAAAAAGCCATATGCAAGTTCGTGTAAATACTCAGGTAGAGTAGATAAGCCAATAAAACGAGTATTATTAATGTAAATCTCGAGTGTTATTTCTCTAACAACTACATCAGATAAGAATTCTTCATTATCATTTGTAAACCTTTTTATTTCGATAAGCCTTTTTAAATCATCATCCATATATATCCTTTTTTAGACAACTGTGATGGATTGTCTCTATATTATATTTAAGCCATTTTAGGCAAGCAGTTATTACAATGTTCATGTATATCCTTTATTGTAAATCAATTATATCTGTACCATCGGCATATTTTCGTGTTTTGTACTCTGTTATAGTTCTAATTTTATTGATAATTTCGACGATTCTTTCGATATTTGATAAAATACTGCTGATACTTTTTTCCAGCCATGGATTTTGTTTTGCTTTCTCACTTAACAGCTCGCAATGCCCCATAATAATTTGTAAAGGTTGGTTAAGCTCATGTGATACAGTACCTGCAATCTCCAGAATACTTTTTAATTTTTCAGAATAAATATTTAATTCTTCTGCCTTCTTTTTTTGAGAAATATCTTCACCAACTTTGACAAAATGTGTTGTATCACCAGCACTGTTTTTTATTGGTGCAATTGAGGCAGACTCCCAATAGTATGTGCCATCTTTATTCTTATTATAAAATTCACCATTCCATTTTTCACCTCTGTTCAAAATATCCCAGAAGTTTTTATAGAATTCACTACTTTGATGCCCAGAATTGAATATTTTAGGACTTTTGTATTTTATTTCTTCAAAAGTAAAGCCAGTTTGCTCTGTAACTTTTGGGTTGATATACTCAATTAATCCCTCTTTGTTTGTAATTATTATAAGAGTTGGACTTTGCTCGACAGCTTGAACCATCTTATTTAGCATACTTTCTTGTTCTTTTCTCTTTATAGCATAGGCACATGTGATAGGAATCATTTGTAAATAAGCTCTTTCTTTGTCTTTAACAAGAAAATCAAATGCACCTGCTTTCATACTTGTAACAGCAAGCTCAACGTCTTCAGCACCAGTAATAATAATCAATGGAATATCTTTGTATAATGCCATTAGCTGCATTGCATCGCCATCACCTAATTGGTAATCAGAGACAATTACATCTATTCTATTGTCTTTAAGTAGGCGCAAAGCTTCTTTGAATGAACTTGCAAAGTAAAATATGTATTCATTGTCATAATCTTTCAAAAAACGCTCAATAGCCTTTCTATCTATAAAATCATCTTCAACAAGTAAAACTTTGTAATTTATCATAAAACCTCCTATCTTTATAATAATACCTGTGTATCCCAATAGTCAAAAGTAATTTTTAGACTTTTTGCAAATATCTTATTATTTGAACATTTGTGAATATAACCACGTGCACCCGATTGATAAGCTTGCATGACATCATTCTCATCTTTTGAAGTTGAAACAATTATAATAGGGATAGTATAATATTTTTGCTCAAGTTGTATCTTTTTCAAAAAATCAAATCCATTAAACTTGGGTGTATTTAGATCTAAGAATATAATTCCAATAGAATTTACAAAAAACTCTTTAGGACTATTAAAGAATTCTTCTCCATTTTTAAATATTAAAAGTGGATTGTTAATTTCTAAGTCTTTTAGACACTTTTTAAAAACCATTATATCAACTTTATCGTCTTCTATTAAAACTATGCTCTTTCTATTCAGCATTACTACTCCTTATAACTAATATATAATATTTAAAGCTATTGTCAAGTATTATTTTTGTACACTAATTGGTGAGTTGGTTTAGTCAGCGTACGGTGAGTTATAAATAGTGAATTACGTTTAGTATGTTTGTAATGGAGCAATTTAATGCTTGGAAACAGGAATTTATAGGCTTTTATTTATACAAGTTGAAAACTTTCATTAAGCGGGTTTTATTTTTACAAGATGAAAGCTTGTATTTGCGGTTTCTTAAGATTTCACTTGACAATTTTGTAGCAAAATATGTTATTTAATTTAAAATCATAATATGAAGGTGAAAATTGAAAAAAAGAATCTTAATTATTACCACGGGTGGCACAATAGCGATGAGATATGACTCAGAGAAGGGTGTTATTCCTTCTGATGAGCTCATAGAATTTTTGTTGAAATTTCCGAAGTTAAACTCAGTTGCTAATATAGATATTCTGGAGTTTGCAAATATTCCAAGCCCATTTATGACACCAGACAAAATGTTTGAACTTTCTAAGTTTGTAGATTTAAAAATAATTGATTATGATGGTATTGTGATAACTCACGGTACTGATACTCTTGAAGAAACCGCTTATATGCTTGATCTTACACTTACAACACGTAAACCAGTAGTGTTTACTGCGGCTATGAGATCAGGTGATGAATTAGGGCTTGATGGACCTCGTAATATCGTTGGCTCAGTTAGAGTAGCAGCTCACCCAAACTCCATTGATAAAGGTGTTTTGGTTGTTATGAATGATGAAATTCATACAGCAAGAGATGTTGTAAAAGTTGATACAGGCCGTGTTGACTCTTTTGAATCGCCAGGTTATGGCACTCTTGGCTATATTGACTCAGATGATATTATTTATCACAGAA
This sequence comes from Candidatus Cloacimonadota bacterium, assembly GCA_020532185.1. Taxonomy (GTDB): domain Bacteria; phylum Cloacimonadota; class Cloacimonadia; order Cloacimonadales; family WRIO01; genus JAGOCT01. The sequence goes on from JAJBBH010000067.1 coordinate 19,929, forward strand.
AAATAATCCAGAGAGACAGCGTCTGGACAGACAAAATTGAAACAAATGTTGATCTTATTAAAATGGTCTCTGGAATAAGTAATAGGTATTTAAAAAGCTCTTTAGATAATAATGCAAAGGGAATTATTATTGAGGCATTTGGTCGTGGAAATATACCGCCATATCTTGTTACAGATATTGTAAATTTAGTTAATAATAATATTATTGTGGTTCTTGTTTCAAGAGCTTACACAGGGCGTGTTTTGCCAGAATATGGATATTCCGGTGGAGGAAAAGATCTTGTCAATCACGGTGTAATTATGGGAGGTGATCTAAAAGGACCTAAAGCACGAATTAAGCTAATGTGCTTATTAGGCAAATATATAGAACCAGAAACAGTTAAAAAAATGTTTTTATAAAAGAATTGGAGGAATTATGAAAGGATCCATGGTAGCACTTGTAACACCATTTAAGAACAATGAAATTGACTATAATGCCCTTGAAAAACTTATTGATTTTCATATTGAAAATAAAACCGACGTAATAGTCCTTTTAGGTACAACAGCCGAGACTGCAACTTTGGCAAATGATGAAAAAGAAAGCTTATTACGTTTTGCAACACAAAGACTTAAAGGCAAAATCCCTTATATCATCGGTACAGGTACAAATAATGTATCTCAAACACTCCTCAACACAGCAAGAGCAAAGTATTATGAAGCAGAAGCAGCTTTGATTGTTACCCCATATTATAATAAACCAACTCAAGAGGGTATTTATCAATATTATAGCCACTTAGCAAAAAATGTCGATATTCCGATTATTATGTATAATGTACCAGGCAGAACAGGGTGTAATCAATCAGCAGAAACAACAATAAAACTTGCAAAAGAATTTCCTAACAAAATTATTGGTATCAAAGAAGCAAGCGGCAATATTGTACAAGCAGGTAAAATAATTAAAGATGCACCTGCAGGTTTCTTTTTATTATCAGGAGAAGATGCAATCAACTATCCATTGATGTGTATAGGTGCTCAGGGATGTATATCAGTAACAGCAAATATTGTACCTTTAAAAATGCGTAATTTGATACATGCAGCATTGGATAATAATCATGCTGAGGCAAGAAAAATTCACTTAGAATTGCTTGAATTAAATCAAAATATGTTTATTGAAACTAACCCAATACCCGTGAAAAATGCCCTTTCAATGATGGGATTAATTTCGAATGAGCTTCGCTTACCTTTGTGTGATTTAGAACCACAAAATTTTATAAAGCTCGAAAAATGTTTAAAAGATAATAACCTAATTTAAAAATGTCGTCAGAAAAGAGAAGAGATAGAACCCTCAATAAAAAATGGGGCATTTCAGACTCTAATAATATTATTTGTCATAAAACTAAACGCTTTGAAAGCATGATTGTATGTGCAAGTAATTGCAAGACACGTTGTAATCTTTTTAAGCGTTTTTTTAATATAAAAATACTCCTGGACTTTGTTGAACAACATCCAGAATATGAAATCATTGGAGAAATAATGCAAGAAGCAAAAGGAACCAAAAAAACAGGTAAAACTGCAGGTAAACCCCAACAGAAAATTGAAAAGCTTTTTTGGGTGATTACTGAAGGAAACTTTGTTGAAGTAACAGAATCAGAATTATTAAACAACCCAATTCCCTATTTGGATAAACTTATAGTTGAAAAACCAAGAGGTGAGTTTGAATTAATAGTTACACTAAAGAAAAAAAGCAGTAAATAGTTAATTAGCCCATCATTTTCATCAAGATAAGAATGTCTTGCTTGAATTTGCCAAACATTTCGTTAACAAGAGTTGCATAGTAGGGCCAAAAGTATTGCAATATGTATAGACCAAGCAAGATGTTCAAGACTAAAATGATGCTAAAGATATCTGCTTCTTGAACCATTTTGTTCAATATGCCGACCATTATTCTTATTAGTAACAATAAGATCATAACAGGTGCAGCAATTCTTATTCCTGAAATAACTATTATCTGAAGAATTGATACAAATTTAGGCACAAGCTCAGAAGGTAATTGTAAACCATTTAAGGGTATAATTATAAAGCTATCTGCTATGACTTTAATAAAAAAGTGGTGACCATCTACTAATAAAATTAAGAGTACAGCAACGATATTGAATAGTTCTGAGATAGCCTGAGATTGCTCATCATATAAAGGGTCTATCATTTCAGCCATATTAATACCCATGAGATGCCCTACTTGACCGCCTGCAAAACGGAAACTTTCAAATAAAATGGCTGCAAACATCCCTATACAGGCTCCGACTATTGCTTCTTTAACAGTCAAAAAAATAAAGGCAACAAATTCTTTGGGCAAACTTTGTTCATATGGTATGATTTTAAACAATATTAATGAAAAAAACAATGAGATGAATACCTTTACACGAGGGTCAACAGACTCGTTAGAAAACAAAGGTAAAACAACAAACAAAACAGCTATTCTGATAAATATTAAAAGCCAGTTTTGAAACTCAATTAGTGTTATGCCAAGTGTTTCAAACATCGCTTAAGCCATTTATTTTACCGTCATCATAATATTCATAATATAATTAAAGTATTCGATAAACTTATTGATCATCCAGGGTATGGTCAACAAAAGTACGACAGTAATTGATAAGATTTTGGGGATAAATGTCAACGTCATTTCTTTTATTTGAATAACTGATTGCATTATAGACAAAAGAACACCTATAACCAAACCTGTTATAAGTACTGGTGCAGCAATTATCATTGTATAATACAGTGTTTTAGTTGCTATTTCTACTACTAATTCTTGGCTCATATATACCTACCAATTTATGCTTCTTACAAGAGTTTGAACAATTAAATACCAGCCATCAACAATTATAAATAAAAGTATTTTTAATGGTGCAGATATCATTGCAGGAGGCAACATCATCATTCCCATCGACATTAAGATACTCGCAACTATCATGTCTATCATCAAAAATGGCAGGTATATTAAAAAGCCCATTTCAAAAGCAAGCCTGATCTCGCTCAATGCATATGCACTTACAAGAATAGGAAGAGTTATCTCGTCTGCATTTTCTGGTTTTGGCATTCTGGAAGTGTTTAACATCAAAGCTAAATCTTTTTCTCTTGTTTGCTTTAACATAAATGTTCTTAAAGGGCTTATTCCTTCTTTATAGAATTCTTCATGAGTCAGTTCCGCTTTCAAATATGGTTGTAATGCTCTATCATTGATTTGTTTGAATACAGGGCTCATTATAAAAAAAGTTAATAAAAGAGATATACTTACCAATATCTGATTGCTTGGGACAGGTTGAGTTCCCAAAGCTTTACGTACAAATGATAAAACAATTGAAATGCGAGTAAAGCATGTCATCATAATTAGAATTGAAGGTGCAAGTGAAATAACAGTGATTAGTAATAGAATTTGTAAGCTATTTGCAACGTCTTTCGGTGACTGGGCTTCATCAAAACCAATACTTACTCGTGGCATTACTTGCCCATAGATACTACAAACACTTAAAACAAGAACAAGAAAAATCAAAGTTCGTTTGTTTAAAAATGTCTTAAACTTTTGAACATTGGGAAATCTAATGTTCATTTTTACCCTTCTTCTTTAAATGCTTGGCATATAGACTAATAAAAATAGAGTTTTCTTGTTGTGGCTTTTGATTAGTAATTTCTTCTATTTCTTCTTGATTTTCGATAATATCAATCACTTTAATAGTGTTTTGATTGGAGGCAATTATATATAGTTTTTTACTAATCAAAACAAGTTGCACTAATTGCTTATAAGCCAAGGGCTGAGTCTCTATTACCTTTATATTATTTTTAGATTTTAATGATAATCCTCGATTCAAAGACTTAAAAAGCCTTAAAGCTATATAAAGTATTAATGAAATTATGATTAGGCTAAATATCATTTTCCCCATCATGATAGCAAACGAAGGTGTTGCAGTGCCTTCAAGACTTGTCACACTGTAAGATGAACTATCCAGTGTATCGATACTGGTATCCTTGAAAAAAGTACTATCAATTTGCGGAAAAAGCAACGTAGTTGATATAAGGAAAATAATTAACAAGATATGCTTCATTAATCTTGACCAAGACTTTTAATTCTTTCTTCTCTTGATACAAGACTGACAATTCGGACAGCATAATTTTCATCAGCCACCATCACCTCACCAACAGCGAATTTTTTACCGTTAATCATCAAATCGACTAAATCGCCTGCAAGTTTGTCGAGTTCTACAACGGAGCCCTGCCCGATTTCTAATATCTCTTTGATTTTCATGTCTTTTCTACCAAGCTCGACTGTAACAGGCAAAACAACATCCATTAGTACATCAATGTTAATATTTTTACCTGAACTTGGTCTGACTTCTTCAATTTCGCTAAATTGTGCTCTCGATACTCTAACAGGCTCTTGTTGTATGCTATCTTTAAATGAGGGTTTATCTGGTTGGTATGCAGGAGTATCATCTACTTCAAAGCTTGCGTTGATAGAAGCAATTGCTTGATCGTCAAAAACTAAAAAGCACGAAAATGTTTTTCCAATGACCGTAAATGTCAATTCTTGCATCTTGCTATCAATTAAAAAATTTTGTTGTATTTCCATATCAGTAAGTTCAATTTCACTAACTGTACCACTCAAATTTACATCTTCTCCTGCAAATTCAGCAGTCATACTACCAAGTATTTGATTGCACATCTCTTTCATTGCGTCATTATGTTCATCAGGTATATAATCCGCATCGCCATCACCTAACATCATGAGATCAGCGAATATGGCTACTGATTCCTTGTCCATGATAAGTTGAAGCTGAAAGCTTGCACTACCAGAGTAGGTAATGGACAAAGCAATGCAAGGTATTTCAATATTTGACTGGATTTTGCTAAAGTCAAAGTCGCCAAATTCAACTACGTTAAAATCAATAATTTGATTTGTAATAGTGTTTAAAACACCTGATGCATTGTTAATGAAAAACTCTATATATTTTTTTATTTGTGGAGAGTTACTCATATTATATCTCCTTCATCATCTGTAATATGTTCCACTTTAAATGAATATTTTTTATTATAAATTCCTGGTGCTCCAGAAAACAAATACTGACCTTGTACTTTTGCTACACACGCATCGTTTATCGATTTTTGCAAAACCAATATATCATCTTGCTCTAAATTCATAAAATCTTGAACAAGTAGATCAAGGGATCCTATTTCAACTGAAAACTTAACTGGGGTATTCTCAAGCGATCTGTAAAGGTTTTTTGCATCAATTTCATTAGGTTTTTTCTTTGTAAGAGCAATATAATTTTTGGTAATTAATTTTTTTAAAATTGGCTCAAGCATAAAATATGGAAAGCATAATAGGATATAAAACTCGAAGTTTCTGGCTATTACTGGAAAGTTAAATACAATCATAGTTTCAGATGCTGGTGCTATTGTAACAAGTTGAGGGTTAGTTTCAAATGTAAGAACATTGGGTTGTAAAATATCAATATGTTGCCATGCTTCTTTTAAAAACTCTAAGACTCTTTCAGAGACTGTATTCATAACAGAGCGCTCGATAATAGTTGGTGTTGCTTCATTTCTTTGCACACTGCTTCCAGTACCACCAAATAGTCTATCAATCACAAAAAATGATAGATTTGGGTCAACTTCAAGTAATGCTTGCCCATCCAAATTAGTAATATCAAAGATATACATATAAGTAAAGTCGGATGCTGACATAGTGAATTCCAAATAGGTTACTTGTTCAATAGTTGGAGGTTTAACGTCAATCATGGTTCTTAATTGATTAGACAAGTAAGTCGACAAAAGTCTTGCAAAGTTATCATGTATGTTTCTTAGTATTTTTAATTGCTCTTTAGATACACGATCAGGATGCCTAAAGTCATAAAGACGCAATTCTTTCTTTTTATTCTCGAATTCAAATACTTGATCGGGACCTTGCTCTTGGGAGAGCAACGCATCAACTTCTTCTTGTGTTAATAACTTACTCATTTATGCGTTCCTATTGTATTACAAACTGTGGAATCAAGACGTTTGATATTTTTCCTTCTATTAATAAGCTATTGATTTCCCTTTTTAAGTCACGCTTAAATGATTCTCTGGAATCAATATCTTGTAATTCTTCTTTTTCTTTTATAGAAAAATAACTAAGTACCTTATCTTTTATCAACAAATCCTTATTTTTTAATTCAGTGATAAGATTTACATTTTTTGTTTGATGCTCTAATGCAATTGAAACAACAAGAAAGCTTTCTGGAGCATTTCTTGGATTAACTACAATATCGCTAAGTTCTGTAATCATATATTCTTTGATATAATCTCTTGCTTTTGTATTGGTGAAGCCTCCTTCTTCAGATATAATGGCATCTTTATTTGAATGCTCAACTTTTATTGGCTTAATTTTTTGTTCACCTTTTGAAGATAAGATGAAATATAAAACTCCCGCTATAATAATTTGAGCAACAACAATAATAACAATAACTAAAACATTCACTTTTCCGATATTATTAATCTTCATATTATTCTCCTACACTTGATAAAATACTTTTTCTTACTTCGCTTCGTAAATTCACATAAATCTCAACGCGTCTATTAAGCCCTCTGCCTTCTTCTGTTAGATTATCGGCTATCGGTCTTGTTTCTCCGTAGCCTATTACTTGAAAACGACTGCTATTAACGCCGTTTTCATTAAGCTGTTTGGCAACTGACAACGCTCTTGAAAAAGATAGCTCCCAGTTTGAAGGAAACATAGGTGTGCTAATTGGCAAGTTATCAGTATGACCTTCAACTCTAATTTCAAAAGGAAAAAGTATGAGCACGTCTGAAATTAGTTTGATTAGAGGCTTTGCTGTATCTTTCAAATCAGCAGAGCCAGTAGTAAATAGCATTGGTGCAGATAAACTAAAATGAATAGTATCTTTATCATGAGTAATTTTTAACATTTCATTCTCGCCTGATTTTTGAGCTGTAGTGCGTATTTCTTTCATAATCTCTTCAACCAACTTGTCAGTTTTTCCTCTTCCAACAGAAAACAATGGCATTTTTGTCATTGGTAGCATTTGACCTTGCGTACCTTGCAAAACACCTAAAGCACCCTTGAGAGAAGTTGAAGCCATAGAAAATTTTGATTGTTCAATTGAAGAGAAAGAGATTAACAAGACAAAAAAGGTGACGAGCAAAGTCATCATATCTCCGTAGGTAAGCATATACTCTGGTGCACCAACTTTGGGGCATTCAGGGCATTTCTTATTCTTTGCCATTACTTTGATCCTTTTCTAAGTTTTGGTGGTATAAAAGTTTCGAGTTTATCTCTCAAAACTCTTGGGTTGTCTCCTGATTGAATAGCTAAAATCCCACTTAAGATGATGTTTTTCTCTAATACTTCGTGTTTTGATCTTCTATCAAGTTTTGTTGCCAATGGTATACATATAGTGTTTGCAATAAGAGATCCATAAAATGTAGTGATTAGTGCAACAGCCATTCCAGCACCAATATTACTTGGATCGTCAAGAGCTTTCAGCATTTGAATCAACCCAATAAGAGTTCCAATCATTCCAAATGCAGGTGCCAAAGAGCCTAATGCATCGAAGATATCTTTTCCAGTCTTATGTCTATCTTCTATATTATCGATTTCAATTCCCATCACACCTTCAATAACTTGTACTTCATTTCCATCTACAGCGAGCTGTATAGCTTTTTTTAAAAAGTCATCATCAAAGTTTGCAAGTTCTCTTTCAAGTGCTAACAAGCCTTCTCTTCTTGCTTTTTCTCCAAGATCTACGAGGCTATCAATAATTTTTGCATAATCTTGTGGCTTTGAAAAAAAAGCTTTTTTTAAAGCTGCAAATGCTCCAAACAATTCAGGTATAGGAAAAGAAGTTAAAACCGCTGATATAGCACCACCAACAACTATCAAAATAGATGGTATATCGATAAAAGACTCCAAATCTCCAGCCATAATAATGGGAATAAAGACAAGTGCATTTGCCAACACTAAACCAAGAACAGTACCTAAATCCATATCAACCTCAACCTATTTTTTTGATATTGAATCCCAATTTTTAATTGTTTTATTTTTGAATTCAATAATTTTATCGATTACTTCTTCTATTGTTTCTTTTACGATAAGCTTTTTCCCTGTAGTTAAACTTATAATAGTATCTGGTGTTGACTCTATAAACTCCATCAGATCATTGTTGATATATATTTCTTGTCCATTAATTCTTGTTAATTGTATCATCTTTCCTCCATTCTTAAGTCAAATTAAAAGAAGAGCAAAAAAAAGTCAATACATAGTTTATGTTTTTTTGTTTTATTATAAAATGTAGAGTAAATAATGCATTTTGAATTGCCCTTACTTGATTCACAACTATGTTCTCTTGTATAAGATATCGACACGAATTGTGCAAAACTTTAATACTTATATAAAATAGACGGGCAATTCAACTTGCCCGTCTTATTATTTTAATTATCGCTTCATTCTGTCGATGATTGTGGAAAGAATCATATCTGAGGTATTTATTACTTTTGAGTTTGCTTCAAGTGCACGTTGAGAAATAATCAGCTTTGCAAATTCATCAGTCAAGTCAACGTTAGAGCTTTCCAAATATCCTGCTTTTATAACAGATTTGTTATTTTCACCAGCCCAACCAACAATAGCATTACCAGAAGAACCATTTGAAGAGTAAAGACTATTTCCTTCTTTTTGCAATCCTGCTTCATTTGTAAAGTTTGCCATCGCAATTTGAGCTAAAGTTTTTGTAACACCGTTTGAGTAAATACCGGAAATAATCCCTTGATCATCAACATTTATATTATTTAGTACGCCAAGTGCATAACCATCTTGTTGAATAGCCACGTTAGTACTTGCTGATGCAAGCTGAGTCATGCCCGAAAATGAACCTGCATTACCTGCATTCAAGCTTATACTAACTTCTCCACCACCAGGTGCGTTAAATTTTAAAGCATCCCCGTTATCATACAAGAATGCACGCAAAGAGCCATCTTCATTAAAAGTAGCTGTTCCGCTATTACCTGAATGAGGAGCAATTTTTCCATCATCAATCACAATATCCCAGAACCATTTATTTGTACCTGGTTCAGTATCTTGAGTATAATTTATCTCGACAATATGTTTTTGTCCAATATTGTCGTAAACATCAATTGTTGTGCTATGTTTTCCAGTTTCTCCCTCAACCAAAACAGAGAAAGAAGGAAGCTGTATTACTGAGTTATTTGTACCTGCGTTGCTTGTAAATGCTGTTGCCATACCTCCAGTTCCGATATTACTTGCATTATCGATAATTTGGAATGAAGTATAGTTATATTCGTCAGTTAAAGAATCATCATTAAACACAATTTTCCCATCTACTATATCAGCAGTAATACCCGCAAACTCATTACTATTATTGATTTTGTCAACAAAATCTTGCAGGCTTAATCCATCATAATTTCCATCAACATCAGGATCACCGTAAACAAAAGTTACAGTTTTTGTAGCACCACCTATTAAAGTAGCATGAATAGTGATTTTATCTCCAGCAACATAGTTGAGAGCATTAACGTCATTTAAATCTGCGTCTACATCTAATGGACTATTATCAGCCATGATAAAAGCTTTGTTTGTCATGGAAAATCTTTCAGTAGTAAATTCGATATTAAACCCTTTTGAATCATCAATATTTGATAATTTTATTGAAGAATAACTTTCACCAGAAGAGTTGTCAGTAAGCATAATTTTTCCTGTTGTATTGTCTAAAGTTGCAGTTACGCCATAGAAAGTTTTATTGATTTTTGCCATCAAATCTTTAATAGTCAGCCCATCAAATCCATCATCTTTTGAACCAAAAGTAAAGACAGATGATTTATAAGTTCCATCAGGGTTAGTTCCTTCAATTTTAATTTGATTACCTGTTGAGAGAAAAGCACCGCTAACATCCATTAAATTTGATGTTATAGAAACATTTTGATCAGCCAAATCAGTTGTATTTCCAGATCTATAAACCTCGTCTATTGTTATACCATCGACATCAATACGATTTACTATTAGTTTTGTAATGCCACCATCATCGATAATTTCTGCAAAATAGTCAAATCCATCTTGGTTACTATTTAGCTGATCTAAAACTTCTCTCATTGTCATACTTGGATTGATATTGATGACATTTCCATCAAAATCAATAGACGATCCAGTTTCACCCAGTGCAGACATTTTATAGTTAATACTTTTTAGTGCATCAAGCGATTCATGTGATTCAGTACTTGCATTATGTTTTGTAATGGCTGTCAAGAATATTGTGGTATCATTTTCTCCTGCACTATTTGCAATTAATCTAAACTTACCATTCTGATCGATAGTACAAGATGAACCTTCAACACTGGTGCTATTGAAAGCTTGGTTAATTCTATTCATGAGATCATTAATTGTTGTTCCATCTTTTCCATATGTAAATTTCCAACTTTGGTTTTCATACATAACTTTTGATCCGTCTCGATGTGTTCCAGTAATTTCAATCTCATCCCCAAGATGCATTGTCAAACCATCTATTTCAGCTAAATCAGTTGTACCATTAGCTGCTTTACCATCATTTGTATAGAAAGAAGCACCGCCTATCCATTCTTCGATTTTGGAACCGTTCTTATCTAAGTTACAATATAAATCAATGTTGTTTGTTGCTTTTGCTGGCTCTTTTCTTCCGAAAGGTAATATAATCCTATTAATTGTTGTTGTTGATGGTAAATGACCTTCATTATCTGCAACTCTACCCATCATATAGTAATTACCACCTTGAGACATTAAACTACCATCATCTTGTATCTGAAGGGCTCCTGCTCTTGTAAAGAATCTTCTTGTTCCGTCAGTAACAATAAAAAAACCTTTACCATTAATTGCAAGATCAGTTACTTGACCTGTTGAATCCAAT
>JAJBBH010000048.1 GCA_020532185.1 Candidatus Cloacimonadota bacterium
CAGTGTGTCTCTCTTGACAAAAACAAGTTTAAATTGACATATAAATGACACAGTATTAACTGTAGAAATTAGCTCACAATGAGTTTAATATTATATTAAGCATATTTGAAAGAGCAAAGTAGCTAAGATCCATTTCAATTTTATTATTTCTCTCAGAATTGGAGTCTCATGTAACTTTGATGCGAATTGGATATTATTTTTGAATGACCTTATTTTTAAAAGCTTATACAAAAAAGCATTTCTTCAAAAATTATAATATTTGAAATGAGTTAATGAACAGAGTTTGAAATACGAAAATTGGGTTAAAAAAAAAGCGGCTGGTTTCCCAGCCGCACAATTTATTAAGTTTCTATAACTTCGACATTTGCTCGTGGTATTGTTGTTTTTTTGCCATTTTCTAATTCTGCTTCTAATACTCTCACTCTTGTTTCAGATTCAACAGTGTGTAGTTCTTCAGGTAAATCGGTAACTGTGCCAATAATACCAAAGTTTGGTTGTCTAATGACACGAACCATAGTACCTTTTTCAAGTAATGGCATACTTGTTTCATGGGCTATCAGTTCAGAGTCTTGAAATTCGAGAGGAATAATAACTTCAGGTCTAATAACACCAGCTCTAATTTGAGTTTTACCGTGCATGGAAGTTTTTTTGCCTTCAAATCGTTTTAATAACTCAAATGTTTTATCAGCCATTTTAATCTTACCAAATCCTTCAGTAATCAGAATTGATACGCCAAGTTTTTCATGTCCAGTGATTGCAACACCAATATCATAACCCAAAAGTGCTTTGATATCTTGATCGTCAATTCCACCACAGATGATGCCTTTTACGCCAAGTTCAATTGCTTTTTTTATAGCTTTTAGAGTTACCATTGATCCGCCAACGATACATTTGTCTTTGCAAGATTCATCGATGAGATCATCAGTAAGGACATCATTTGGGTCTTTGATTAATACTTTAAGTTCTCCAGTTACTTCTCCGCTGATACCAAAAATACCTTGAATATATGCAGATTTATTTTCAATAATAACACCCTCATCAGGAATGACTTCTTCTACTATTCCATCGAGGAATGCTTTTATTTGAACAGGGATTTTTGGTTCACGTAATAAAGCTTGCCCAGTATGTTGAGAAATACTTTCAATTTCTCCGTCTATTGGAGAGACAACTTTTGATTTAAACAGGCCTAATCCGAAAAGTCCTTTACTTTCAGCTAAAATATCGCCTTTTTTAATTTGTTGACCAGGTTTTACCTTAAGGTATTCTATAACCAAATTTGCTGTTACGCCGAGCTTATTAGCAAGGTTGATAGGCAAAACATTACCAGGTAAAAATGTCTCAGCGACGAGATCTTCTGCTTTTACTTTATCGCCTTTTTTGACAAGTACAGTACCTTTTAATGGTAGTATTCTTGGTTTTCTAAGTACAATATTATCGGTGACGCTTAGTCCAGGTGAATATGCTTGAGCCATTTTTTCCTCCTAATTTAAAATATGTTCTGGATAAACTTTGAATTCTTTCATCCATTTTTTTAACAATGGAATACGAGAGCTATCAGATGGAAGAACAAATGGGTTTCTACCACGAGTATCTAAGATTATGCCGACTATGCCACCAACTAATTCCATTTCACGAGCTTCATTTTTACCAGCACCAATATCCAAACCTTTACCAGGTGTAAGTTTTGCTTTGGCAGTTTTGCCGAGTTCGCATGGAATTAATCTTACTTCACCAAAAGGAATTGCTTCATTGAATACTGTTCCGTCTGGCAAGTTGATTTCTGCAGTTAAAGCAATAGTATCTTTTTTGCATTTTCCAACAGGTGCGACGCATGTTCCAAGCATTACCATACAGTCTTTATTAAATACCTCAGTAGCTGCTGTTGTATTTATTTCAGCCAAAACACCTAAGTGAGGCATCATGAATATAGAGTCAACAGCGAGCCTTGTTACACCTTCAGGTAAGAATGCATCAATAAGCATCATTGCTGTTTGATTTCTTCTTGGTGCATGGGATAATACGCCACCACTGCCGACTAACAGGTCGAGAGTCATCATGTTCACAATTGTGGCACCTGAAGTTGATTGATCAAATGCTTGCGAAATATCGCGAGTTTGTTGCATACCTTTAAGAGAAACAGCAAATTCTTTATGTTGTATAAAAGCGAGCCTAAGAGCTTCTTTTGCGATTGCTTGCTCTAAAATAAGTTCTTCAAGTAATGCTGGTATAGTTGTTGGGCGAATCATCTTATTCTTTATCATGTTTCTAAGGTCAGACTCATTAATATCAAAAGGAACCCAGCGAATAATGTTTGGCAATGTTGCAGAAGCCAAGACGTTTGATATGCTATAGCTCATACCGAGGTTGGCAGACACTGTTCTGTTGAAGATGTATTCATCGGTAAAAACGGAGAAAACGTCGGTAGTTGCACCGCCTATATCTACTCCGAGTACTTCGATATTTTCTTCTTTTGCGATAGTTTTCATAATATTTCCCACAGCTGCAGGGGTTGGCATAATTGGTATATTTGTCATTTTACCATTTATTGGTCCACGTGTCCATTCCATTAACTTGTGATAGCCTGGTGCTTGCTGCATCACGTGTTCCATGAATAAATCATGTATTTTGTCACGAGCAGGACCCAAGTTCTCATTTTCAAGAGTAGGTCTTATGTTTTCAGTAATAATAAGTTCTACTTTTTCAGCAAGAGTTTCTTGTATTGCCTCTTTAGCTGATTGATTACCAGCAAATATTATTGGTAGCTTGTATGCTGCACCAAGTCTTGGTCTTGGGTCAGCAGCAGAGACAAGTTCTGCCATTTCAACAACGTGCTTGATCGTTCCACCATCAACACCGCCAGCCATCAGAATCATATCTGGTCTTAGTTCACGAATTCTTTCAATTTTTTCATGATTCATTCTTTTGTCATTAGATGCAACAACGTCCATAACAATAGCACCAGCACCTAAAGCCGCTCTTTCTGCAGATTCGCCAGTCATATTTGCAACCACACCAGTAACCATCATCTGCAAGCCCCCACCAGCTGAGCTTGTTGATACATATGCATCAACACCAAAATCACCATCACGTGGTATTTTGATTTCTTTTTCACCATTTGGTCCATCATGTAAAAAAGTAATATCGTTGTTTTTGTATTTCAATCGTGCAAGTTCTTGCAGCTCTTGCACAGCATTGACAACACCACGGGTTACGTCATTAAGGGGTTCCTCAACGGTAGTTGGAGCTTCACCTCTTATTGTTTGTCTGTAACCTTCGCCTTCAATATACTCTATCAAAATGGCTTTAGTTGTAGTACTGCCGCAGTCGGTTGCTATAATACGTTTAAGCTGTTCACTGCTCATACTTTTCCTCCATTTTTCTTATTTTTATTAAAAATATTTATAAATATCTCTTTAAAACGTTTCCATTTTTTTTGTCTTTTAAGTTTTGCTTGTTTTCTTTCTTTTGCAAAAATTTCAATGTCAAGCTCGTCAATTCTCTTTACTAATAAATGAAGATACTCATCATTTTCAATTAATGCAGCAAACTCTTCGTATTCATCTTTATTAAAAATTACTTGTGCGAACGGAGACAAAAAATGCATAACTTGTGAGCCTATAAAATTTAAAGGCTTTAAAGATTCAATAGCAAGTATTGCTGGAGCAGCCATTCTGCGCTCAGCTATTGCTTTTGCTATTTTTTCAATTAACTCTAATGCTCGTTCTCTGCTTATTTCAACTATCATTGTTTTCTTTCTTTATAATAATTTGTTAAAAATCGATATATCAGTATAGCATTTTCCTTTCCAATTAAATATACTTATGATTTGTTCTTGTGATTTTGATGAGTAAAAGTTGTTGCCCATGTAAATGATATCAAATCTATACGCTTTGCTTTGTTTTCTTTTAATAGTTTAGCTATGCTATTCATTGTCGAACCTGTTGTTATAACGTCATCAACTAAAAGAAATTTCTTTCCTTTAACTTCTGCTGTTTTGTGCAACTTAAAAGCATTTTTTACATTTGTTTTGCGTTCCTCATGGCTTTTTTGAGTTTGTGTATCTGTATGCCGACTACGGTATATTATTTTTGTTGATACGGGTATATTCAATTTCTTTGAAAAGGAATTTGCCAGCAAAACAGCCTGGTTATAGCCTCGTTCTCGTAATCTTGTTTTGTATAGAGGTACAGGAATCAAATAGTCGTACTTTGTGTTTAATTCCAATCCTGATATATCAAATGCAAGATAAGCTAAATAGTCTGACATTTTTGTATGGGACAGATACTTAAAAAAATGAATACACTCTTTTGATACGTCATCATACTTAAATGCCGAATAAGCTTTTGTATAATATTTGTCAGGGCTTATTGACTCATCACTTATATGTGTTTTTAACAAGATCAGTTTTTGAAAACAAGAATTGCATAAATATTGCTCATCTTTCTTCAACTTTATTTCGCAATTAATACAATTGCGTGGCAAGATTACGTCATAGACGTTCTTTAACCCACTTTTCAATGCTTGCAAAAAGGGTTTTACCATCTTGACTACTCACAATACTTTCGCTTGCTCTTTCAGGGTGTGGCATCATTCCAAGCACATTACGTTTTTGGTTTACAATACCAGCTATATTATCGATTGCACCATTTGGATTAGCTTCAAGATCAATTTGTCCGTGTTCATTACAGTAACGAAATACTATTTGATCGTTATCTTGTAGAGATTTAAGTCCTTCATTATCTATGTAATAGCTGCCTTCTTTGTGTGCAATTGGAATATCAATAACTTGTTTTTTCTCATAAAGATTTGTAAATGGTGTATCTGTGGATTCAACTGAGATATACTGGTGTTTGCAGATAAACTGTAAGTGTTTGTTCATCATTAGAGCACCTGGTAAGAGTCCGCTTTCTGTAAGTATTTGAAAACCATTGCAGATGCCAATTACTAATCCACCTTTATTTGCAAATTTGATAACTTCTTGCATAATAGGTGAAAATTTTGCTATAGCCCCACATCTTAAATAGTCTCCATAAGAAAATCCACCTGGTATAATAATCACGTCTGGATCTTTAAGATAGCTGTCTTTATGCCAAATAAACTCAGCATTATTACCTCTAATAGTTGGAATCCAGTAACTATCATGATCGCAATTAGAACCAGGAAAAGTTAAAACATTAAACCTGATTTTACTCATTTTACGCCTTCCAACTCATATTTCCAAGATTCAGTATTTGGGTTTGCTAATACTTTATCACAAATGTTTTTGACTTCTTCTTCTGCTTTTTCAATATCCATTGTGTTGATTAATAATTCAAAGTATTTGCTGACTCTTGTTTCGACTACACTGTCAAAGCCTTGTGAATGCAGTGCGTTGGTGATTACTTGACCTTGTGGGTCTAATACACTCTGTTTGAGTGATACAAATATTTTTGCTTTAAACATTTCTATTTATACCTTTCGATTGATTTTCTTTTTGTAATTGAAATAATTGGATTATATATCTGATTAGTCCGATGATAATGTATATCCATAAGGCAATTATATAAACATAAGAAAAATACCAAATAGCCAAAGTTAGTGCAAGCAAAATGGATAATATCATTAGGTTGCGAACAGATTTATTGGGATTATTCTTATTAACTGCTACGTATGGTACTTGGCTCACCATTAATGCAGATGCAAAAATTGTGATAAATATGAATAGTGTTTGCCCTTTAAATGAAGAAAATACTTTTTCAGTGAACAAAACATATGAGGCAATCATTGCAGCACCAGCAGGGATTGGTAAGCCTTGAAAATCAGGATTATCTTTTAAGCTTTTTGTGGATAAATTGTAACGAATTAGCCTAAAGCCACCACTTAAAACATATAATGCAAATATGCTCATACCAAGTATACTAAAGTCTTTTAAGCATATTTGCCAAGCTAAAAAACCTGGTACAATGCCAAAGGCCACAAAGTCTGCAAAAGAGTCTGCTTCAGCACCAAACTTTGACGTTGCACATAATAAGCGAGCAGATTTACCATCAAGTCCATCCAAAACAATTGATAAAGTAACAAACCATGCAGCATTAATGAAGTTAGCTTCTGCAGTATAGTGTAATGCTGTTAAACCAGCAAATAGGCTGGATATAGTGAAAAGGTTGGGGATTACATATCTTAGTTGTTTAACCATTATAATTCTCTTTTGCAATACCAATAATAGTTTTGCCCACAGTTACTTTAAAATTAACGCTTATACATAATTCGTAGCTGTTTGGTATGTTTATGTATGCCAAAGTCTTTCCTGCAGCTATGCCTACTAATTGACCCTGTAAGTGAGGCATTGAGACATCGAAAAGTCTTGCCATTAAGCCTTTAATATAAAAAGATGGGCTGGTGCTTTCTGATGATTTGCCAATAATATCTTCGTTAGACATGGATCTTACTTCAGGGCTTTGGTTTATTGATTTTAAAACAGTTATTTGCCTAAAGTTTTCAAACTCTTGTATATCAATAATCTTTCCATTAATTGGAGAGAAAAGTTTTGAGCTATCGCTATCAATATCTATATCATTGACCCTGTATAACCACAAAATGTATAAATAAAACAACATTGCTAAAACTGAGACTATTTTAATAAACTCATAATGCAAAAAGTATGCACAAAAAAGGTTTATAACTATGATTGCCATAGGAAATGCAAGAACAGTATATTTGCTTTTTTGGATTTTATTTATACAAGATAACGGGTTTAGTTCTTTTGACATTATGCCTCAATCAAGCCAATACGTTTATATATAAAATCAATGTTTTTTAAGTATCTATCGTAAGAGAAAACGTCGTTGATATCATCTTTACTTAAATAGTTTAATACTTCGTTATCTTGCTCTAATAATGATTGAAATGATACTTTTTCTTTCCAACATCTCATCGCATTTCTTTGTATTATAACATAAGAATCTTCTCTTGAACAGCCTCTTTCAGCAAGTTTCAACAGTAATACTTGTGAAAAAACAAGACCATTTGTCAGATTTAGATTTCTTTCTACATTCTCAGGATATACAACAATATTGTTTATCAAATCAATCATTTTATAAAGCATATAATGTAAAAGAATAGTTGAATCAGGCAGTATTATTCTTTCTACAGATGAATGGCTTATGTCTCTTTCATGCCATAGTGCATTGTTTTCCATAGCTGCCATTGAGTTTGCTCTTAATACTCTTGCAAGCCCAGAGATTTGTTCGCTTGTAATAGGATTCTTTTTATGTGGCATAGCAGAAGAACCTTTTTGACCTTTAGAAAAGCTCTCTTCCATCTCTAAAACTTCTGTTCTTTGGCAATGACGTATCTCTACTGCAATTTTTTCTAAGGTTGTTCCTATGATAGCTATGGTTGTTAAAAGCTCTGAGTGTCTGTCTCTTTGAATAACTTGTGTGGCAATATTAACAGGCTGTAATTTTAGATATTCGCATGCAATTTCTTCAATTTTTGGAGATATATGTGCATAATTTCCTACCGCCCCAGAGAATTGTCCGACAGATATACTTTTTAATGCATTTTTTAAACGACCGATATTTCTTTTTGTTTCATCATACCAGAGGGCAAATTTTAGTCCAAAACTGGTTGGCTCAGCATGTATGCCATGAGAGCGCCCAATAGATAACAAGTCTTTGTATTCTAATGCTTTTTTTTCTAATGCAAGACAAAGCTGGTCTAATTGAGGGATAATTAAGTCAACTGCTTGTTTCATTTGCAGAGCTAAAGCAGTATCTAAAACGTCTGAGGAGGTCATTCCATAATGTATCCATCGAGAAGGTTCACCCACGTATTCCGCTACATTTGTAAGAAAAGCAATTACATCATGCTTTGTTGTAAGCTCAATTTCATCAACACGATCAGCATCAAAGTTTGCCTTTTCCAAAATTACTTTTAGGTCGTTATCTGGGATTATTCCGAGTTTGTTCATTGCTTTACATGCAGCTAATTCAACATCCAGCCAACACTGATATTTGTTTTGTTGAGACCAAATATGCTTCATTTCAGGGCGACTATAACGATCAATCATTTATACCTCATTTTCTATCTTTTAATATTATGGTTTTATAACACTTATATTATTATAGCTTATTTTGTCAATTTTTAAATCGCAGAATTTTGTATTTTTATAGCTTAATGCTATATTATTAATGTTTTCACTGTAGTCGTAGTCAATGTTTGTTTTCAAATCATGTTTTTGTGAATGTATCTCTTTTAATCGTATTTGATTAGTGAACTTAAACACTGTACTGTCTCTGGTTACGCTATTTGTTTCAAGAATTTCATCTAAATAAGGGCTTAAGTCCTCAATTGTTGCATTATTAAGCCAGAGATAAATATGTTTGAGTTCATGTGGAAGATCATCAATTTCCATGTATTGTTTTCCTAAATAGCCAAATACATTCATTTCAGAATCAATGTAAATTGATATATTGGATGATCCTAATCCAAAGATGCCAGAGTCTAATACATCAATCCTCATTGCTTCTGTATCTTTCGTTACTACAAAGTTTTTTCTGAATGTAAACATTTTTAACTGAACTTCTGCAATACCTTCCATTTTAAAGCTTTGCCATCTCTTCAACTCTTCTTTTGCATTTAAAGCTTTTTTGGGGTGTTTGAGTGCAGACTTAACAGGTAAGATAGTACAAGCAGATAGTAAAAAAAGTAAAATACTTATGAATCCCGTTAAGAATACAATTCTTTTTCTCATATTAACTCCTTTTTCTTAATAAGAACGTGATAAAAATGACACTTGCAACGATCATAGAGAAGCTTAAAACTTGCCCCATAGTAAAATGGTTTAAAATCAATCCATTTTTATAGAGGTCAATATTGTCTGGTTCTCTGAAATACTCTAAAATAAATCTGATCAGACCATAGCCTCCAATAAATGCCCAAAAGATTAAGCCTGCTGTTTTTGTTTTTTTATATAGCCATTGCAATAATATTGCTAACACAATACCCTCTAAAAAGAGTTCATAAAGCTGTGATGGATGCCTAATTAATGCTTGTGGATCAGTATTTATGAATATCATACCCCAAGGTAAAGAGGTAACTCTGCCGAATAATTCTCCATTAATAAAATTGCCTAATCTACCAAGCCCCAAACCAATTGCTACAATTGGCATTACAGGGTCAGCAAGTTGATAAAAAGAGAGTTTATGCTTTCTGCAAAAGATTAAGCCTGCTATAATTACACCTAATGCTCCTCCATGAAATGACATGCCACCTTGCCAAAAATACAAAATAGCAATAGGCTTGTGTATATAATACGAAAGATTGTAAAACAACATATAGCCTATTCTGCCGCCAATTATAACCCCAAGCATTAAGTTAAATACAAAGGTATCATAGTCATCATTACTAATTACGATATTTCTATGTTTGAAGTTTTTTTTGATTAGCCAATAAGCCAACAAAAAACTTATCACATAAAATAAGCCATACCATCGAATTTCTAATGAACCGATGGTAAAAATAGTGGGGTTTAAATTATGAATATAATGATTCATCTAAGCTTTTATTTCTTTAATTCTTCTGTATAAAATCTCTGCTGCTTCTTCTGAGCTTACCTCATACTTTTCACCTTTTTTATGCATTTCAGGAGTAAAGATTTTTACAACTTGAGTTGGAGAGCCATTTAGTCCGATAGTCTTTTCATCAAGCTCAAGATCAGCTGCATTCCAAACTATAAGCTCTGCATTACGAGCATTTCGTTTTCCACGTAAAGATGGTAATCTGGGCACATTTATTTCTTTGACAACTGTTAATACTGCAGGAAGAGGTGTTTCTAATTTGTCATAACCATCTTCCATCAATCTTTGCAGGACAGCAGTATTATTATCAATTGACTCTATTTTTTTGACAAAGCAGATTTGAGGCAAATCAAGATGAGCTGCTACTCCAGGACCAACTTGTGCTGTATCTCCATCAATTGCTTGTTGTCCAAAGAGAATAAAATCATACTCTCCTATTTTTTTAACTGCACCTGCAAGAGTAAGACTGGTAGCCCATGTATCTGCACCAGCAAACTTTCTGTCGGATAACAATATAATTTTATCTACACCTAAAGCAACTGCGTCTCTTAGTGCCACTTCTGCTTGTGGTGGTCCCATTGTGACTGCTGTAACAGTGCCACCGTATTGTTCTTTCAATCTTACTGCTTCTTCAATAGCGTATAAATCAAAGGGGTTTATTATGCTTTCAACACCCTCACGCACTAATGTATTAGTTACTGGGTCAATTTTTATATCTGTTGTATCTGGTACTTGCTTTATGCACACGATAATGTTCATGCGGTTTTCTCCTTATTTATTGTAAAAGTTTATTATTGTATCTGCAACAAATCTAATTTGTTCTTCTGGTAATTCTGAATATATAGGTATTGATAAAACTTGTTTTGCTAATCTTTCGCTATTAGGGCAATCTCCTTCTTTGTAACCGAGATATGCAAAACATTCTTGTAAATGCAATGGAAGCGGATAATAAATAGCACAACCAATTTCTTTGCTTTGCAGTTCTTTCATTAATTCATCGCGTTTTTCTGTGACGATTGTAAATTGATTGTAAATACTTTCTGCTTTTGGATGAATGTATGGGAGTTTGATGTCTTTTACTTCTTTTAAAAGCTCATAATATTTAGCAGCATTTGCTCTTCTGGCTTCGGACCATGTTTGCAAATGACGCAGTTTTACTGACAATACAGCTGCTTGAAGGGTATCTAATCTGCTGTTTAATCCAACCCATTTGTGAAAGTATTTAGGATTTTCACCATGAGTTCTTAGCTGTCTAAGTTTTGCACCCAAATCATCGCTTTGTGTAAGGCACATTCCTCCATCACCCATACAACCAAGATTTTTGCTTGGGAAGAATGATAATGTTCCTATATCTCCAATACCACCAGCGTATTGTCCATCATATTTACATCCTATTCCTTGAGCATTGTCTTCTATTACATACAAGTTATGTTTTTTTGCAATTGCCATAATTTTGTCCATTTCAGCTGCTTGACCAAATAAATGGACCACTATAATTGCTTTAGTGTTTTTGGTGATTGATTTTTCTATTAAATCTGGATTTATATTAAATGTCTTTTCATTAATGTCTACAAAGATAGGTTTTGCTCCAACTCTGTAAATACATGAAGCAGTAGCAAAAAATGAAAAAGGTGTGGTGATAACTTCGTCACCTTCCTTAATTTCCAAAGCTTTGAGAGCCAGTACGAGGGCATCTGTACCGTTGGCACAGCCAATTGCATGTTTAACCTGCAAATACTCTTGCATTTGCTTTTCAAAATCTTTAACAGCGGGACCTAATATATACTGATGTGAACTTAGCACTTTATCCATTTCATGACGGATATCACTCATAATTGGTCTATATTGTGCATCTAAATCTAATAATTGAACTTTCATTTTATTCCTTTCTTTTAAAGTGATCTACTTAATAAAATAATTGTTGAAATAACAGATACAACTGTACTCAAAGGTACAAGATAAGAAACTGTTACAGCTCGTATTGATTCGGGGACAAATATTGTGTCTCCCTGATTTATTGCTTGTCCATTATATTTTGCTTTAACTCCATTTTTATCAATAATCAAGCATGATCTACGTGTTGCATCTTTTGTATAGCCTCCAGCAAGACCAATATAGTGAATCGGCTCTTTTGCACCATTATAGGCAAATCGACCTGGCTTTGCTACACTACCCACAACATAAACATACATATCTTCTTGTGATATTATTAGTTTATCTCCATTTTTTACAGTATCTTTTTGCGTTACTAAACTTGTATTGCTGTTACGAACTAAGGTATAGTATTCATTGTTTGATAGAGGATATTTTTTGCTTAGCATCTTAATAGCATCTTCTACTTGTATTTCTTTGTCGAGTACAATTGACTCAACATAATTTAGTGTATCGTTATTTGTATAAATTTTTAGGCTTTCTTTTGCGAAATTTGCGATTATTATGTCATTATGATAGATTAATGGGTTTTGTTGAGGATCGCCATTAGCAAAAAACTTTGCAATGTCACAGCTAATTTCTTGGTTTTGACGTACTATTGTAAGTTCATTAGCAGCTGAACTATTCAACCCTCCCGACAGAACAATTGCTTGATATAATGAGATTGGTTCTTTACTTGTGAACTCACCAGCTCGGTTTACTGCACCAGATACTGTATAGCTAATTGGTGCAATTTGTAATAGAGATACTTGGACATTTAGTTTTTTTGTGAATTTACCCAGCCTATCGTATATGTCATTATATGCTTGTGCAAGTGTTTTTCCTGCTATGCTTACTGTGTCTGCAACAGGGAAGAGGTTTAATTCTCCAGTTGGTAATACTGAGACTTTTAGGCTTAAAGTATCGGGAGTTACAGTTTGTATTAAAAACACGTCATTAAATTTTACTATATATTCGTTTTTATCTATGGAGTAGTCTGCACCAATCAAGTTTATGCTGATAACTAAAAATAAAGATATTAAAATTAGTAGTTTAGCTTGCATAATAATCAATCACTCTTTCAATAATATTGTCCAAGTTGAATTTTGGATTGTAATTTATATATTCTTTTATTTTTGTTAAGTCAGGAATTCTTCTTCTCATATCTTCAAAGCCTTCCTCATATGCATCGCTATATGGTATGTATTCAATCTTAGAAGGAGATTTTGTCATTTCTTTGATTTTTAATGCTAAGTCTTCTATTGTTATTTCTTCAGTGTTTCCAATATTAAATACTTGTCCTTCTGCTTTTGGCTCGTCGATAAGCTCTATCATACCAGAGACGACATCAGATACGTCGCCAAAACAACGTGATTGTTTACCATCTCCGTAGATTGTTAATGGGTGCCCTAATAGTGCAGCCTTAACAAATTTTGGCAAAACCATTCCATATTGACCAGATTGACGAGGACCAACAGTATTGAAGCATCTTACAATAACAATAGGTAGTTTTTTTTCTCGATAATAAGCTAATGCAAAAAACTCATCGATAGCTTTAGAACAAGAATAACCCCAACGAGATATACAAGTAGCTCCAAGTATTCTATCATCATCTTCGGAAAAAGGAACTTTATCACTTTTGCCATATATTTCACTTGTAGATGTTATTAAAACTTTCTTTTTGTATTTATTTGCATGTTCTAATACTATTTCTGTGCCCACGATATTTGTCTGCAAAGAACGTAATGGGTTATCAATGATATATTTTACACCAACCGCTGCTGCAAGATGATAAATTTGCTCGCTATCACTAATTAAAGTCTCCATTAATCTGGTATCAAGTATAGTTCCAATAACATATTTAAAATTTGGGTGTGATTGTAAATGTGCAATGTTTGAAAAGCGGCCTGTTGACAAATTATCAATTATCGTAACACTATGGCCTTGGTTTAAAAGTGCCTCTGATAAGTGAGAGCCAATAAAGCCTGCTCCCCCAGTTATTAAAATTCTCATTCATTCCTCAATTCTGTATTACTACAACACTAAATACGGCATTTCTTATGCTTTAAACTACTTTTTAAAGATAGAAGATAAATAATACCTAAAGTATAACAAAATTACAATCAAGTATTTTGTCAACAAATTTCTTTATGTTTATCATTTTTTGAGATATAATGATTTTTATAGCGAATGCTTGCGACATGTTTTTGCAGATGAATGTTGGTGTTTATTGTGAAAAATGAATTGTTTGTTAGAAAATATAACAAATACTTCGTGTATAACAAATATATGCAAAGATTATAAATATAAATCAAAATCTATTGCTGTTAAGGGTAACTCTTATGCATGTTAAAAAGAGTTTTATCTCTTATTGCTATTATACTAACTCAAAATCAATCAAAGCTTGTGTGATCAAGGTAGAAGTCAGGGTCATTCAAATACTTAATATATTCACGTGCATCAGGTTGATAATTGACCATTTTTGTAAGGATTTCAACAGCTTTTTCACGTTTACCATATGCAAGCCCTGCTTGAGTAATAAGACTTGCTAAATCGGTATCTTGAGGGCTTATATTGGCAGCTTTATCAAAGTATTCAAAGCCTTTATCAATATAATTTGAGCGTAGTAAAGCATAGGCAAAATGCACAAATATCTGAGAGTTATTAGGGTTTTTTTCTGCTGCCAAAAGAGTGTTATTTTCTGCTTCTTCTATTCTACCAGCTTCTATGTACAGATAGTTTTTTAAAGCTTGAAAACGTTCTTGTTCTTTATCCCCGATAAAGCTCAAGCCACGTTCATAATATTCTAAAGCTTTATCATAATTTTTTAACTGTTTATACTGGTCTGAAAGCCTCATAAAGGCGGCACCATAATTAGTGATAAGTCTCAACATATTATCATCTTTAAAAAGCTTATCATCAAAAATCCCTCTATATTGGTAAACCTCAGTGAGGTTTTTTTCAAGACGCTGTATATCAATATTATCGGTAATTTGTTCCTTAACAACTCTATCTACCATGCCTTCATTTCTAAGATTTTTGTCAAATCCTGAGGTTTCTGCACATGTAATAGCAAAGTAAATTGGTCTTTTGCCAAAGTTGTCTCGAATAATATTGATTATAGCAAAATCTTTTATCATCAATATTTGGTCTTTTGGTAAGGTTAAAATAAAATACTGATCTGTATTTTTATCTCCTATTTCTATTCTTGTATCTCTGTCGATATAGCTTGGCCTTATATTGTCAATTTGACTATCAGTTAAATTAATCTCAACTCCCTCCAAGTCTCTGAGTTGCTTGATATACCACGGTGTATTGAGAAGGCTCAAGTTTGCGACAGTGACATCTTGTCTAATTCCAGCACATTCTTTATTTTTATATTCAATTGCATCAGCTATTAATTTTTCAGTACGAATTGTTGGGTTTATATCCTTTGCTTTGTGGGTGTATTCCTTTGTATATGGGTCTTTTACTGCTTGGGCATACCATAGCGGGAAAGTATCGTTATCCCCATTAGTAAAGATTATCGCATTTTCTTCTAATGAATTTAATAAGTTTAAACCATAGTCCAGTGATACAAGTTCACCTGTCCTATTATGCTCGTGGAATTGGCTTGCAAGATTAATAAATGGGTAGATTAATAAAAGTGCTAATAGTACACCTTGTATTATTTTTTTGGCTTTAATAAAATCAAATAACCTTAATAAACCAACTACACCTATTCCCATAGCGATTGTCCAGAAATTATACGCTGTCACAAAGAAATAGTCGCGGTCTCGTACTTCTTGGTTGGAGAGGTTTATTACAAAGACCATTGCAATTGAAGCCATAAAGAAAAGAGCTGTCAGATAAACAAAACTATGTTTATTCTTTTTAAAACTATGGTAAAATCCTAAAATACCTAAAAAACTGACTAATAGATTTGAAACAAGTTGAATAAGCAGTTGAGGTGTTTTAATCCAACGTGCCAGAGTTTCAACGTGCATGAATTGCCACGAGAAATATCGTAAAAAATGATAGCCCATTTGTTCGTTAAAAAAACTCGCTCGCCTCTCTAAAAAACTAAAGTCTCCATATTGTCGCCTAAGAATGTAATCCATAAAGAGGCTCATATTGTGAGGATTGCCTTCGTTAATAAATGGTCGTGCACCAGAGCGAATTAACAAAAACATATGCGGGCTAAGCCCTATAACAATGAGTATGATAGCAAAAATCCATGCCTTATTACAAACATATTTGTGCAAATAAAAATATAGCATTACAAAAAAGCCTAAGCCAACAGCATATTTATCAAATGCTGGTATATTAAGCTTATCTCCAACTTTATCAAAAATAATATAGGTAACTAATAATGCAAATGTTAAACCTATCACTTGTGCCCAAAAGCTGCCTTTTTTGATATGTGGCAAAATTAGTGGATATACAACTATTAAAAGTATTGCAGGAGCTACTTGTAAAGATGTTTGGTGAATGCAAAAGCCTAAAAAAAGTACATATATTATCATCAATAATATATTCTGATGCGAAAAGTCTCTCTGCTTCTTTACCCAAACAAAAGTTAGCCATACTGACAAATTTATTACAAAAGCAAGACCTGAATATACTTCTGCTTCGATTGAATTCATCCAAAATGTATAAGAAAAGGCTGTTAATAGAGCTGCAATTGCTCCGCCGCTTGCGATAAAATATTTGTTTTTTTCAAACATTGAAAGTAGCTGAACCGTTATCAGATAAGTAAACAGAACAGCAAATGCAGAAAACAATGAAGATAAAAAGCTTATTATTGCAGCATGAGGTAAGCCAAAGCCGAGTATACAGAAAAACCGCCCTAATAGGATATAAAATGGATTGCCAGGAGGATGAGGTATGCCAAGAATACTGCTGCACGATATAAATTCGCCTGCGTCCCAAAAGGATAGAGACTTTGCATTTGTAATCATATAGACTATTAATGTGATTGCAAATACAATAGATCCTACTATAATATTTTCTTTTTTGGACAAAACATCTTGTGGCTTAAGCTTAGCATCTTCAAAAAATATATGATTTTCTTTGGACTTTAGTAATTTCGTCTCAGGTTTTATTATTCTTTTTGCCATATATACTCCGTTTAATAAGTTCTTTAATAATCTTGATAAACTATCTCTCCGTCAATAACTGTTAAATAGCTCTTTGCTGTCAACCAAAAAGTGCTATCTTGTGAAAAAAAATCGTCTATTACTGTTAAATCAGCAATATAAGACTCTTTAATATAGCCTAATTTATTTTGTGTGCCAGATATTTTTGCAGCATTTTTTGTATATGCATTAATTGCTTGTATTGCTGTTATACATTCTTGTGCACGCCATTGTGGGTTTTCTGGTAAATTGTCTTTTCTTCTTTCTATTGCAGAATAAATACCTTGAAATGGGTTTATTGTCTCAACTGGAGCATCCGAAGAAAACGCAAATGGTATCTCATGCTCAATTAAGCTTTTGATTGGATAAGCCCATTTCCACGCTTTTTCCCAAACTTTTTCAATATAAGCAATATCAGCTTTCATGTGTATTGGTTGTAAAGCACAGCTAACACCTGATTTTTTTAATATAGAAAAGTCTTCTGGTCTTAACGCTTGTAGATGTTCAATACGATGTGGGAGAGATGTTTGAGCCTCTTCATTTAGCTTTATAAAAGATTTAATAAGTTCGTGGCTACACTTATCTCCGATAGAGTGAATTGTTGAGGGTATATTATTTTGTGCCGCTTTCAACATGATTTGATAGAGTTCTTCAAAGCTTTTGCTTAGTCTGCCATAATTTGTCGGTTCACCAGGATATGGATCAAACATATAGGCTGTTTTGCTACCTAAAGAGCCATCCATAAAGACTTTCATGCCCATTATATACAAAAAGTCATTTTTATTCTTTATCGATTTTTCTTCATTAAATAGTTTAAAATTAGTTTTCTTTTTTAGCTCTATCATTTCATCCAAGATATCAGATGGAAAGTGCCAAAAGAAACGTAGATTTAAACCATCTTCCACAAGTGATTTATTGATCTGAAAGCTATCTTTGTCTTCCATAAAGTGAATGCCTGCTATACCATATTTCCAAGCATTTTGTACACTCTTTTTAACAAGATCCCTTTTCTCTTCAAAACTATATTCGGGTATGACTTTATTTATAAGTTCCCACGCTAATTCTTTTAAGATACCATCAGGCTCGCCATGTTTATCTTTAGATATTTCGCCACCTGCTGGGTTTTTGGTAGTTCTATCAATATGAGCAATTTTGAAAGCCTGTGAGTTGCACCATTTTGTATGTAGATCAAAACTATCAAAAGTTACAGGTATATCTGGAAATATTTCATCGAGTGTCTTTTTGTTTATTTGCGCAGAGTCTTTATATTTATTAATCGACCAGCCCCAGCCCCTTATCCATTTTGGAGTGCTTTTTAATTCTTGACGCCATTTTATTAGTTGAAGCCTGATTTCATCAACACTATTTGCTTTACTTAAGTCTATATACTGAGCCATCTTTGCCATTTCAAAAATATGAGTATGAACATCGCAAAATGCTGGCAACAAGACTCTACCTTGCAAATCAAGCATGTTTTTTGTGTTACTTACCAAGTGTTTTAGCACATGAAAAGATCCTATCGATTGGATAATTCCATCTTTTATATACACTGCATTGCTATTTAAGTCAAAAGAGTTATTCGTAAATATCTTGGTATTAAATAAAAGTAATTCTCTCATTTTATCAATAAAAAAGAGCCCGATGGCGGGCTCTTAAAAGCAATAATTATTTATTTACTTTAAATGTAATATCACCTTTTTCAAAGAAGTTTACTATTTGATTTGCTGCAGCTACGCCTGCATTAATATTAGCTTCTTCTGTTTGTGCACCCATTTTCTTTGGTGTTGCAAAATAACGTGGTGCAAATTGTTTCATTTCTTCATCTTTGTCGCCTGCTACGTCAGTACCAAATCTAAAGTCTTTTCTTTCATTAAAGATTTTCATCAAAGAGTCTTCACAAACTACTTCTTTACGAGCTGTATTGATCAAACAAGCACCTTCTGGCATGAGTGACAACAAGTCATAATTAATTGAGTTTACAGTATCTTTTGTTTTTGGTAAGTGTAATGAAATATATTCACATGTTTTATAAAGTTCTTTTACGTCTTCAACTTTCTTAATGCCATCTTTTTCCATTTTTTCTGCAGGTACAAAAGGATCAAAAGCATAAACTTCCATGCCAAAGCCTTTTGCTATCTGTGCTACATAATATCCGACATTACCATAAGCGTGAATACCTACTTTTTTGCCGCGTAATTCTGTGCCGCTCTTGCCATTATAGCCATTTCTTGCTAAATAAACCATCATGCCTAATGCTAATTCTGCAACTGCGTTAGAGTTTTGGCCAGGAGTATTCATTGCAGTGATTTCCTTTGCTGTGCAAGCTTCCAAATCGATATTATCAAATCCAGCACCTGCTCGAACAATTATTTTGAGGTTTTCTGCTGCATTAATGACGTCACTATTAGCTTTGTCACTACGGATAATAACTCCATCAACTGTTTTAATTGCTGTTACAAAGTCTGCGTGTTCTGTGTAGTTTTCAAGCTTAATCAATTCATACTTTGCATCTGCAAATACTTTTGTGATTCCATCAACTGCTGGCTTTGCAAAAGCCTTTTCTGTTGCGAGTAAAATCTTCTTAGTCATAAAAAACTCCTTAAATTATATTTTTATAATTTCAATTATAAAGATTGTGTTTTTCTGTCAATGTTTTTTTCTTAATATATTTTTAATAAATGAAATACGAAAGAAAACAAACTCTTTGATTAGACTCTTTCATAATCTATTCAAGTTCAGGTGCTACTATTTTGTCATTTGAGTCTAATTTATTATCTTCCGCAGGGGTTGTTAATGGGATAGAAATAAAGACTGTTGTCCCTTCTGACTCTTTACTTCGTAACCAAATTTTCCCCTTATGTAGTTCTGCAATTCTTTTCGAAATAGCTAATCCCAGACCCAAACCACTCGATCTATATTCAAGATTTCCTGAACGGTGGGCTAACATATCACCAAGCTCATAAAAAGATTTAAACACATTCTCTTGTTCAAACTCCGAGATACCAATACCATTATCTTGAACATAAATTACTACAGAGCTTATATCGTTGACTTTTTCTTTTTGAAAGATAGCATACCTTGCCCCAATGATAATTGTACCGAAATCAGATGTAAAGCGGATCGAGTTTAAAACAATATTATAAACCATAAGATGAAATGCTTGCCAATCAACCATCATCATGGGCAAATCTTCTTCTATTTCAAGTTTGAAATTCATTCGTCTATGTTTGCTTGATAGTTCTGCTTCAGTCATTAAGGTAGATAGTATTTCTGCAATATTTTGCTTTTCAACGATTAACTCTCTTTTAGCGTTATAACGATTTAGAGTAATAATGTCATTTATACTTTGTCTAAGTTTGTTTGTTGATTTCTCAACTTTCTTTATCAGCTCGCTGGTCTCAAGTGAAAAGAAATCTTTATTCTTTTTTAAACGAGTCAAATATCCTTGCATTGTCGTCAGTGGGGTATTGAGTTCATGCGATACAATCCCAATAAACTCATTTTTCATTTTATCAAGAGTTTTGAGTTCAAGATTTTTCTTCATAAGCTTTTCATAGTCTAATGCATTTTTTAATGCCATAGATGCTTGAGCTAAAAACATATTATTAACCTCTTCGTCAATGAACATATAGTCTTGATTCCATTGATAATTATCAAGATAAAGGTATGCATATATTTTGTTTTCAACAAGCAAAGGAGCACAAAACAAAGAATTGATTTGATATTGCAAAACAGATGGTGAGCTTTTGAATATAATGTCTTCGAGGATATTTGTAGAAAACAATGCTCTTGTATTTTCGTCCACATAAAGAAGGGCTGTTTTTGATATATTTGGGAATGATGATAGTATATTACGATCGCTATCATAAGCTATTTGAAAAAGGAATGTACCAACACTGTCTTTTTTAATTAAGACACCACGTTTTGCATTGCATAAAGAAATAGCATTGATTAAAATGTCAACTTCAAGCCTTTTCACATCGTGAACCTCTATGAAGCGTTTAGACAAGTTCATTACATCTTGCATCTTCGTCATCTTTTTTTCATTATTCTCATATTCTAATACTCGAATTAGCAATGCTGATAGCTGAATTGAGAACACCTCCATCGTTTTGATCTCGGTATTAGTAAAGGCAAGTTCTCCATCATCAACAATAATTAAGCAACCAAAACACGATTTTCTAAGCCACAAAGGGGCGACCATTGCATGATTATCTTCAATAATCTCTTTTTGAACTTTTTTGCTATTAAGTGCATTTGTACACAAATTATGGTAAAGCTCAAGCTCTGACTCCTCAAATCCCAAAGATATGTATGTTGTATAATTTTGTCTTTCCAAAAACTTATCAAAGCTTACATTCTTTTTACTATAGATGATTGTAAATTTCTGCGGCGCAAAATTATCCCTGATAAACTTTTCAAGAATATAATGGATTTCACTAACTACATCTTTTCGCAAAAGAGTAAACAGCACTTTTTGCCATGCCTCACTATCTTTTTTCAATCGTGGGCTTACTTGGAATAATTGCAAATGGGATTGTGGGGTTTGAGTTGGTAGTTTGTAAGAGATATACGATTTATATTGCTCTTCAGGGATTCCACGTGCAATATCTTTAATTGTTGCCATATATTTACCAAAATTATTCTTATATAAGCTTGTCGCTTTTAACTCTTTATATATTTGTGTAATCATTCCAAGACATTCTATACTCAAGCTTTGATACTTATTTGTTTCACATAATTCATTTATATGAATAGTTTGTCTTAACAAGCTTCTTAACGGTATTTCTTTTCTGAGAAGCGAGACTTGTACTTTTAGTATTTGGATATATGTTGACCAATACTTAAATTGATGTGCTTCAGCCAAGACTTTAGCATTTTTTAAATTATCTTCTGCATCAGATAAATCTGTCATCTTTATATTAGTTTCAGCCAGCCTTATATAACATATTGTAATTGCATAAGTGCTTTTTATTTGGTTCGCTGCATTGAGTGATTTCTCAAAGTTATCTTTAGCAAGTGCATACTCTTTTTTATGCATATTGATTATGCCCTTTATTTGATATAGAAACTCGTCTGCACTCGCATCAGTTGAGCTTATATTTGAGTTCAAAAATTCACTTACTTGCTCAATTTGCATCACATCGCATAAGTAGTAGATATAATTCTTATGCAATGGTGTAATACTCTTTAATGTGTGAAAATGCTCTAATAAGTTCTGTTCTTCCAAAAAGCTTAGATAACTTTTGAAGCTACTGATTTTACTTTTTACTGTTGCCAAATTATACAAGATAGAGTCATAAAAATTTTTGTTTTTAGTGCTTTCTGAATAGTTGCGTGCCTTGTCTAAATATTCTTCAGCTTTGATAAAATCACCGAGCTTGATATGAGCTTCTCCAAAGTTCAGATTTGCTAATGTTAAGCTACGAACGTTGTTTAGTTTTTTGCTTAAGTCTTCGCCCTTTTTGAAGTGTTCTAAAGCACTATCAGTTAATCCCTGTCTCAAATAAAAATCTCCAATATTTATATAAATCGTTGATAAAAGATTCTGATTATTTATTTTTAGAGAAATACTTAGCGACATCTTGTGATATTTTTGAGCTTCTGAATACATCATTTGACTTGAATATAAATTGGCAAGATTGCTATACAAAGAGGCTAATCTATTACTTGCCATTTGATCATTTGTCTCTTGAATTTTTGATAGATATTCTTCTAAAACTCTTATTGACTCAGTTTCGCTCTCAAATTGAGATAAAAAATACCCTTTTCTATCATAAAAGCATATCTCAAGATCATTACTGAGCTGATATTTTGATAATTGTTCTAAGATTTTGGAAGCATGATTTTTATCTTTTTTTGATACATAAATCCACATTAGATCAAGTAAGGTCAATGCTTGTTGTTTGCCACTTACTGCCAGTTCATAAGCTTTAAAGTAATACTCCTCTGCAAGTTCGATATTTTCTTGTCGTATATGAGCAATAGCTTTGGAATACTCAATTTCAAACATCTCTTTATCTGTTTTGATACTTGTTATAAGCTTAAATGCTGGCTCAATATTACCTGTCATCTCAGCTTTGTTTATTAAGCGAATAATATCTTTTCTTAAAACACTCTCATCAACAACTACTTTATCAGATGTCTCAAGTTCAACTATCTCATAAATCTCATCAAAGGCATTTTGCTGATCATAATTCTGATGATAGACATTGAACAACTGTCTTTTAAATAATAATAATGCCTGATAGTCTTGTGTTATTAAGCAGCTTTTCAATAGGCCTTTGATAGTTTTTATGTCCAAATTTAACTTATCTTGAAAGTACTTGATCAATTGATGAGATATCTCTATTCTGATAAATTCGGGGCATTCATTAAAAAAACGATTCTTTGCTTCAATAAAACTAAACTCATAATGACCATCTATTTTGTAAAGAATCTCATTATTGACAGCATCTGATAACAGGTTGTACAGAGTTCGTTTTGAAATATCTAATATCTCTCTAATCAACTCCATTGTTAATGGTGTAAAAACACAAGATAATTTCTGCAAATATCTATATGAAACAGAGCTTAGTTGGCTCATCCTAACATAGATTGACTGTGTGATTTCTTTTGGCAGCTGGAAATTAGTAAAATCTACATCAAAGCTTATACTATCTGTCTTTAAAAAGATTTTTTTCTCTATCATATCGCTCAATATGCCAATAACATACTGAGGATTGCCATTTGAACGGCTCCATATATCATCAGCAAAGCTTTTGGGAACCTCTGTTTTAAAAATATTCTCCAAATATTTATGTGTCTCGTTATTACTTAGTGTTTTCATCAACACTCTGACAGCAAACTTGAGGCTTTTTATTTTCTCTGGATCGTTGATACTTATTATTATCATAACTCTTAAGCGATTGATATCTCGAGCTATATAGTTCAAAAAACCAATAGTTTGTTCTGTTAAATATCTGCCATCTCTAATGATAAAAACAAGAGGCTTTTCTTCAGATAATTGACTTATAAACTGCATTGAGTATTCATAATCTTGTTGCAAATGGTCTTTGGTTTCATTAAGCATAGATGCATCATCTTCTGATTGCTCTAAATAGATTCTTAATTTTTCACTGATGTCAGACTCTATATTGCTTTTACGTTCATTACTCAACGTTGCGGATGAAAACTCTTTTATCAAAGCAAAGAATGGATCTCGTCTTTCGGGTGAACATGTATAATCAAAAATATAATAATTATTATTTAAAATATTATATTTAAATAGAGTAAGCATATCCCCTTTGCCAAGCCCTTCTCCACCAAGAACTGTTATCAATTTGCCATTTTTCTGTACAACATTATTCAGAAAACCCAATAATTGATTTGAGTATTCTTTTCTGACTAAATACGAACCATATTTAAAAAAACTAATTGTTGCTTCACGTTGTGTATATCTGTATTTCTTCTTTTGAATCTTATTGATATGTTTGATAATTGATTGACAATCTGGAAATCTATTTTCAGGTTTTTTTTCTATAAGTTTCAATACAAATTTCTCTAATTCTATCGGAATATCTGGTACAAAGTTTCTGATAAACTTTGGGAAAAAATTCTTTTGCTCTCCTTGTATTATTTCTGCTATTTGGTCTTGTGAAAAGGGCAGAGAACCTGTGAGTAAATAATATAAAGTTACACCCAATGCATAAAAATCACTTTCTGGGCTTCCATTACCACCAGCATAAATTTCTGGTGCAATATAGGGTAGAGTACCACTTATTCTCTTTTGGCTTCTGTCTGTACCCATTTTGCTAAAACCATAATCCAATACTTTAATCTCTACTTTTCTGCCTACAATCCGATAAATGATATTTTCTGGCTTAATATCTTTGTGCAAGATACTCTGATTGTGAAGAGCATCAAGAGCATATACTATTTGTACAATTATATCCCAAAGCATGGAGATTTGTTTGATATTAAATCGATAGTTTTTTAAATTACTGCCTTCATAATACTCTGCAAGATAGTATATATTGGTACCATGATTTCCAAAATTATGGATATGTAACAAGTTTGGTTGTCTAAGCTTGGTGATATGATGCATAGCCTCTGCATTCAATTCCTCATAAAAAGAATTAGAATCTATACGGTGAAATAGCTTCAGTGAATAAAATTTTTCGGTTCTTATGTCAAAAACTTTATACACGTTTGCATATAAGCCTAATCCCAAATTACCTACTACCTTATATCTTGAGTCAATTATCATAGCTCCTCCATATCTTTATTAATATTTTTTACTTATTTTTGTCAAGTATTTTTTAGCATCGAAACATCGTCCCCTCTATATATATATGCGTCCAAAATCCCGCTTTCTGTGAATTATTTTTAACTTATTTTTAAAACAGGCTCTCAGAGCCGATTTAAACATGATTTTTATGTAAACGTATATTATTAAACATATAAAAATCTTACTCATATTGCTTATATAATTTGATAAGCTACCCAAATATTGCATCAACAGCAAGTTTATCAATGATTTTATAAAAAATGTAAAATTCACTTGACATATTGGACATAAGTTCAAAAGTAACATTAATAAAAAAATATATAAAGGAGTGCAATATGATGGATAAAAATATCGAACAAGAAATGCACTTGAAAGAAAACCTTTCCCGTATCAAACACAAAATTATGGTAATGAGCGGTAAAGGTGGAGTAGGGAAGAGCACTGTCGCCGTTAATCTTGCATATGGATTGCTATTACACGGAAAAACAGTTGGCATTATGGATGTTGATATACACGGTCCTTCTCTCGCAAAAATGATAGGTTTTGAGGGTGTTGGCGTTACTGCTAATGAAAATGGCAGAATAGCACCTATTACAAAACACGAAAACTTGCATGCAATATCTATAGCTGCTTTTTTAAAAAGCGAAGATGACCCAATTATTTGGCGTGGACCTATGAAAATAACTCTTATCAAGCAATTTATGAGTGATGTGGAATGGCCTGAGCTGGACTATCTTATTGTCGATTGCCCTCCAGGAACAGGTGATGAACCTTTATCTGTGGTTCAAACTCTTGGTAATGATACAAATGCCGTGATTGTTACTACACAACAAGATGTTGCATATTTAGACGTACGCAAGAGTATTCGTTTTTGTAAAGATGTAAATATGCCAATTTTAGGCTTAGTAGAAAACATGGTTGCTGTTAAATGTCCTCATTGTGGCGAATATTTTACTCTTTTTGAAGGACAAAACTCAGAAAAAGCAAATGCTGATTTTGGTGTTGATTTGTTAGGCAAAATTGATTTTGATAAGAATATTACTGAATCAAGCGACAATGGTGAACCATTTATTTATCATAACTCTTTAACAGAAGCAGGTAAGCAAATTCAAGCTGTTGTTGATAATATTATGAAAGCAGTTGAAAAATAGCGATGCATTGTTTTGAGTGATAAATAACTCAAATAAATACAAAAATAAATGGATTTACAATTGATTGTAAATCCATTTTTTAAATCATATAATTTACATAAATGAGATTTATATTCTATTTAAATAGCTATCAACCTTATCCATATTCTCGTATTTTGGATATTCTTTTTTGATACGATTTAACTCACTCTTTGCTTTGGCTTTTTGGTTTAAATTTAGATAGCAAAGAGCAACTTTAAACTGTGCATCAATAAACTTTGTTGATGAGGGATAATTTGTAATTACCTTTTCAAATTCATTTTTAGCTGCTGAAAAATCTGCTAAGCCATAATAGCACTCACCTGTCCAATACTGTGCTGGACCTGCAAGCGTATCATTCGCATAATTATCTATTATTATTTTAAATATTCTTATTGCACCAGGATAGTCTTGTTTTTCATACAATCGACGACCTTCGTTATAGTATTCAGACACATTAACAACTTCTGTTGGCTTATCAACTGCTGGTGCTTTTGTTATTTCTGGTTCTTTCTCGACAATGGCCGTTTCTGTAACTGCCTCAACTATCACCTGTTTTGACTCTATATCATAGAGCATGTTTTCTGTTATTTCAAGACGTTTATTAATTGCTTGCATTTGGGACAATATCAGTTGATTTTGTCTTTGTAAATCTGCTAATTGCTCTTCTTTTGTATTGTCTACTTTTGAATAAGGTTCTACACCTGTTTGATTCTCTAATTTCTCTACTCGACCTTGCAAGTCTTCAAATTCTGTTAAAGTGACTGCACATCCACTTAGAATCACGATTGCGGTTAATAATATTAAAATTCTTGCCTTCATTTATTCCTCCAATATATAAATTCTATTAAACAAATATATTATTATTGAGTTGCTATGTCAAGTAAAAAATCAATAAATATAAAAATATCTCATTTTAGCCAAAAATCATTCCAACACCAGCAGCACCTAAGAGCATATATATCGGACTAACTTTCCAGCGATAACCAACATAAAAAGCTGCGATAAATACACCA
Organism: Candidatus Cloacimonadota bacterium; assembly: GCA_020532185.1. Classification (GTDB taxonomy): domain Bacteria; phylum Cloacimonadota; class Cloacimonadia; order Cloacimonadales; family WRIO01; genus JAGOCT01. The sequence goes on from JAJBBH010000048.1 coordinate 27,043, forward strand.
ACTGAAAAGAGATCGGGAAATGAGCTCTTGCCAATTAAGACCATAGCTGCAGCAATTAATCCCACACTCAAAAGGCGTAAGTTATTAAATGAATACTGAAACCATGGTTTTGTTTGTAAAGTAAGATAAGTTTTTGTTAATATCAACATAATTAGCAATGATGGAAATATCACACCAAAAGTGCATAAAATAGAGCCAATGATCCCATAACTTTCATAACCTATGAATGTCGCTGCATTTATGGCAATTGGACCTGGTGTCATTTGTGAAATAGCAATTATATCTGCAAATTCCTCTGCACTGAGCCAATTATGATTAGTTACTATTTCTTGCTGCAGCATTGCAAGTATAGAGTAGCCACCACCAAAGCTAAACAAACCAACCTTGATAAATGTAAAAAACATTGTAAACATTAATCTTTTGCCTTTCTCTTTTTAACATAAGCTGCAATGATGCCAAAAGCTATTGTCACAATAATAACGTACATCGGGCTAATATTTAAAAAAGCTACTAAGATTAAACCAATTATTGGTATCCATGAATTTTTTAAAGTTAAACCTACTTTTTTGCTCATATCTATCATAGGTATAGCTATTAAAGAGATAACTGCAGGCTTTAGTGCATGAAATGCCTTTTGTACCAAAACGAGCTCTGCATAGTTATACAAAAAAGCAGCTATAAAAATAATGCTTATAAATGATGGTAAAACAGAACCAAATACCGCTACCAGCATACCTCTGATGCCAGCAATACGATAACCGACATAAACTCCTATATTGATGGCGATGGGTCCTGGTGCACTTTGAGCTGCAGCAATCCCATCAATAAAATCTAATTCATTTATCCATTTATGTTTTTCACATACTTCTTTACGCATTATTGGTATCATTGCCAAACCGCCACCAAGCGTGAATGCACCAATTTTCACAAAGCTTAAAAACAACTGCCATAACAACATTAAGTTTTTCCTATATCCTTTTAATTATTTTAGAGTCAATAATATTAGCAACAAATTTTAAAAGACTGATTCTGTCAAGATAAAAGAGAAATGCACTAATTGACATTCTTGCAGATATTTGTCAACACAAGAAAAGCTGATCTAATCTCAAACAAAAGATGCCTATTGCCGACTATAATATCTCCTCTAATTCAGTTATAAGTTTCTGATTTTTCATATCATCTAATATAGCAATAAGTTCAGCAAATTTCTCTTCCAAAACTTCAATATAGATGCTTACTTTATCTGTATACTCTGTGTCAACTATTTCAACACCAGCAAATGAAATTCTGTGCTTGAGAATATTATAAAAATCATAATCTGTGCATAAACTTAGAGTTCTTTTAAAGACTAATTCTTCAATCTGGGCTAAGTTCAATGCTCGCTCAAGCACTCCACCATAAGCATCAATCAAGCCCCGTATTCCAAGTTTTACACCTCCAAAATAACGAGTGACAACTGCCACAATATTAGTTAATTCTGATTTATTCAGTGCATTTAGCATTGGTTTGCCTGCTGTACCAGATGGTTCGCCATCATCTGATGAGTGCTGCATTTCTCCCTTATCTCCAACAATATATGCCCAACAATTATGCGTTGCATTTTTATGTTCTTGACTAATTTCTGTGATAAATTCTTTGGCATCTTGCCAAGTATTAACAGGCTTTGCATAAGCGATAAATCGTGATCTTTGGATCTTTTCTTCGTAATCTATTGAATCTTTTAAAATATTCATCATCAAATAAATGCCAGCTCATCAACACGACAAGCTGGCAATATATATCTATAACTCGTTAAACGCTTCGTTTAATTCTTCTGTGCCAGGCAATACAAATCGACTATCCTTAATGATTTCGATATGTCTGCCATCTGCTGTTACAGCTTCGATTAGTTCAATTTCATCATAGGGCAAAGTAATATCAACATGCACCTGTGTATAAGCCTTTGAAGGGTCTTCTTTACGTAATAACGAGCGCTCATTATCTCTTGATATAATCTCTTTGCCGTCAGGATTATAAGACGGTATATCTTCTTCCCAAGAATAGCATGTGTCGCCAATTGCGATATGCGGTCCCATTTTTTCTATTATTAAGATTGGTAATAACGAAAGAATATCATATTTTTTGGCAATCACATAAGCCAATGTATTTGTGCCTATTGCAAACTCACCTATTGGAAGAGATTTATGAGGATAGATGAGGTTTTCCTCTATATATTTCTTGTTTTCTTCTTCTTCATCAAAATTAGCACAAGAGTATTTGAAGATACAGCCATCTACAAAATCAAGCGTTAATTCTTTATAAAAAAGCCCATTTAAGAAAGTCTCTGAAATATGTAGTCTCCCATGAGTGCCTGTTAATTGAGGAGTATTAAAAACCTCGCCAACAGGTATGTTAACTGTTGCTCCGCAGTTAGCAAAATTTGTTTCTTTTTCTGGGTTTGTAATTTTGGGCAATTTTATAGTCAAGTCTGTTTGATTATTACCTTTACCAATAATACGTGCATAATCTCCTTTGTCTAATGCGTCAATTAAATGCTGTTGAATTTTTAAATATTCGTAATGGTCCAGCATATTGATATCTATTGTTTTATCAAATATTTCTTCAAACTGATCGCCTATATCAGGTGTTGGGAAACCAATTATGCAAAAGCTTGTTTCTTCGCGTTTGTATGCCTTGTTAAACATCATGGATAGCTTACTTGTGTAGCCTCGATTCATTTCGACTTGCTCTGGGCTTAGTTTCAGAGTGGTAGATTTGTTTTCTGGTGCAAATGGTAATTCACCAAATGGGTCAAAATAAATTGTGCCAGAATTTTGGGAAAGGATATGAGCATAGTCATTGATTGCTCTCTCGGACTCAATTAGGCTGTGTTTGATATATTCTTCATCGACAATCAACGCATTATCAAATCGGTGGTCA
>JAJBBH010000025.1 GCA_020532185.1 Candidatus Cloacimonadota bacterium
CAAGTATCCAATTCAAAGGGGTTTAGATTAGGAAGAAAATAGACATATAGAGCAGATTATGCTCATAAAGCGAAACCAAAGCTTACATAAAGATTAGTTGAATACCTATATATAAATATTATTATCTCACCAAAAAGACAATTCCAAAAACGATATCAGTTCAAGCAAACACGCATACACAAAGTACTAAAACTTATATTCAGCAGTATTAAAGATATAGTGCTTTTCACCTGCTTTATTGTTATGGAACTGGTATTCAGTTTTCAAAGTCAGCTCATGAAACACCCTCAAAGCAAGCTCTGATTTAAACACCTCGTTCCTCTCCATATTATCGCCCAAGAACTTAACTTTCCGGCTATTATATGGAGCATTTGCTTTATCGCCTTGTTGGATATTTTCATAATAGAATGTCAAAGACAGCCAAGAATGGCTCAATCTCGCTCTGGTAGCAAAGCTCAAGAAGTTTGACCCATGCACACTACCGAGTATCCTATCATCATTTGTATAGGCATAGGTTTTGGATTTATGTGAATAACAACCAGGTCCAACCGCTGTTGCCTCACCTGCAATTTCCAAGGGTAAATGCTCTAATTGCAGCTTCATACCGCCTTGAAAAGCAAGATACATCATAAAGTACTCAGTTTTAAGCCTTGATTTTGTCAGATCATCTGCAAAGAAGTTACCATAAAAGCTCAAACCTTTCATAGCGTTGAGATTAGCATAACCAAAAAGCACACCATTATCCCAGCCATGATATTTATTATCCATTATTTTATAGATTGCCAAAGGCGATGAGTAAGCCAGATTAATAGTATTATTACCATAGACTACTGCATTACCAACACCTATTGTGAGACGTGGATTTGAATAAGAAATAGTCTGTAATGCATAAGACTTAGCTTTGTATAATTCATTTGTTTTCAAGCTATCTGGTATCAATTGGGCAGTAAAACCGGTATAGGTGAAACCGCCTATTTTTTTATTATATTTTATATATCCATAAGGTGTTGTATCGCCATTTAATATGATTGGCGAACTGATTGTATAACCCACATTCATTGAACCATAGCCCATTGACAGGTTCAAATACTTATTTTTAAAGTCAAGCTCTGAGGTCATATCAACCTGAGAATACCAACCATTTTGCAGATAAAGCCCATTCCCCATCTTTGATATCTCTGGATTCTCTTCGATAAATGGTCCATCGCCACGCCATCCGCCTTTTTGAAAGAAAAGATAATAACCAAAGTTTTCATAAAAGTTACCAGCTGTTTCGACACCATAATACTTTCTATTACGGTCAAAATTATCATCTCCCTCATATTTCAGATCATATTTATAAGCAAGCATACCAGATATATACAGGGAAGTCTCATCAGCAAGTGCATTTTTATTTCTAAATAAAGTATTATTATTTTCACCATATGTAAAGAGCCGCTTTGGCTTTGCATGATATCTAAAGCTTGAAAATAGCTCATTGGGTATTTCAGTAACGGGCAGAAACGCTGTGTCAAAGCCATTTTGATTCAATAAACCAAGCCTATCCAAATGATATTTTGCCTGGCTTGAATAGTATTTTGCTTTCTTATTATTTGCCACTTTTATCAATGCATCTATGATTGTTTGATAATAAATCGGCTTGACGCTAAAGTCCACATTAGTATAGCCTAAAGTGTTTGTCATCTCCAAAAACTCATAAACATGATCATCGCTCGGTATGATAAAGTCGGCATACAATCCCAACGTAATTGCAGCCAGCAAAACACAAATTAATATAATCTTTTTCATAATAATTCTCCCTATTATTCTCAGTTATAAAATTTTGCCATATTTGTCAATCAGTTTTTAGCTTTTTAAAAATAAATACAAAAATAGTTTGACAGCAGAGCAAGCAAAATTTAGTTAGCTTTCTAACTATATTAGTTTAAATTAATAAGGAGAAAATAGGATTGACCAAAGATATTACAAGAACATATAACAGCTTTCGCTTATTTCTTTTAGGCAAAAAGATCAGAGATACCTTCCGTCTGGAAGTAGAAAAAAACGATGTTTCAATCGGGCACGCAATGATTATAAACGTATTAAATGGTTATGGAAGCCTATCGCAAGTACAAATGTCCCGTATTTTAAATATTACTCCAGCCTCTGTTAGTAATTTGATCCAAAGCATGCTCAAAGATCAGTTGATCGAACGCAAAGCAGACGAAAAAGATGAACGTATCATGCTTGCCACACTCTCAGAAAAAGGTCTTGCACAGTCAAAGATAGTAAAAGAGGCATGGAAATCTGTGGAGCAACGCTTTACAGGTGCATTTACAAACGAAGAAAACCAGCTTATCAGCCAATTATTAAACAAATTCGAAGAAAAGGAATATTTATTGAATGAATCATAAAAACTTATTTATTTTAGAAAAAATGCCGATTAAAAAGGCAGTAATGACATTAATAGTACCAACAATTCTCAGTATGATGGTGCAAGTATTTTACAATCTCACCGACACTTTTTTTATAGGCAAGCTCAACGATCCATATCAAGTGGCAGCGGTTACAATCACCATGCCTCTTTTCATGATGCTTATGGCTTTTTCTGGCATCTTTGGCAACGGTGCAGCATCATATATATCAAGGCTTTTAGGGCAAAAAAGATATCGTGATGCACGCTCCACAAGCAGCCTGGCAATATTTAGCATAATTGTTACAGGCTTACTGATCAGTGTTTTTGCAAATATTTTCATCCACCATATACTCAATGCAGTTGGCACAAGTGAAAACACTTATGAATACTGTCATCAATACCTAAAAATCATATTTTGGGGTGCTATACCCATTATGCTCAACTTTGCCATGAGCCAGCTTTTACGCTCGGAAGGTAGTGCAAAAATTGTCTTTATCGGCATGATAATTGGAACAGGTGCAAATATTATTCTTGACCCACTCTTTATCTTCACCTTCAAGATGGGTGTGGTCGGTGCCGCTATTGCCACAGTAATCGGAAATATTATCTCATTAGTTTACTATTTTTATTATTACCTCAATGGTAAAAGCCTCGCAACACCATCTCTCAAGGATTTACGCTTTAAATTAGAATACTTTAGAGAAATACTCAAGATTGGTTTGCCCACCTCATTAAGTCAATTAATGATGAGTATTGGTAGCTCAATCTCATACAAGCTTGCATCAAATTATGGAGATGAGGTGCTTGCTGCAATGGGTGTATCTCAACGAGTAATATCTATTGTAATCTTCACTTTTATTGGCTTGGCAAATGGTATTCAACCTCTTATCGGCTATAACTATGGTTCGGGAAATAGTAATCGATTAAAAAGCTCTTTAAATTTCTCTATCAAGCTTGGTATGAGCTTGTCTTTGCTATTTATTTTTATCTTTTTCTTTTTCTCAAAATATGCAGTAAAAATCTTTATTAATCACCCTGATGTGATTATATTTGGTAGCAAAATGCTCTTAGTCTTTACTGTAGCTATCCCTTTTGCTGTTTTGCAGATGATCTTCATGGTTACCTTACAAGCAATGGGCAAAGCAATACCATCTTTAATAGTCTCTTTAAGCAGACAAGGCTTGATTTACATTCCATTAGTTCTCATTCTAAATCGCTTTTTCCAGTTTGATGGACTTATCTGGGCTATGCCAATTACCGATATTCTAACTACTATCATCGCATTTTCGTTTTTCTATCCATTGATTTATAAAAACAAGTTCATAAATCCCATATAATTTGGCATTGCCAAAATTTATTTACACTAAAAAACAAGCAGAACTTCTGAAAAACAACTATTTTTGAAAAGCGAAAATATTATATTATCAACTCTCAAACCCTCATTAGAAGTCAAAATCGTCTCTTTATGCTCTTTAAATGAAAATAATGCTTTACAACTTTTTGTCTTTTTGCTATTTTGGCATTTGTCAGCAGTTTTTAATAATTAAAAATAGAATAAAGTAATTAAACTGACCAAAAAACAGAGCTTGACTCTAAAAAAGAAAGGAGCAAAAATGAACGCATTGAACACAGTTAATCCACCAAAAAACGAACCTATTTACAAATACCTTAAGGGTTCAAAAGAGAGAGAAAGACTCTACCAAGAATATGACAAAATGTGGAATACAGAACACAAGATTCCTCTCATTATTGGCGGTAAAGAAATATTTACCGAAACTACTCAAAGAATCGTTTGCCCCCACGACCACAAACATAATCTCGGTACTTACTGCATGGCAGGTGAAAAAGAAATTAATATGGCTATCGAAGCTGCAATGCAAGCAAAACAAAAATGGGAAAGCCTGGATTGGTTTGAAAGAGTCTCAGTGTTTTTAAAAGCAGCGGAATTGATCTCAACCAAATACCGCTATATATTAAATGCCTCAACTATGATTGGACAATCAAAAAATATCTTCCAAGCTGAAATTGATGCAACATGCGAATTGGCTGATTTCTTCAGATTTAATGCAAAATATGTTGAACAAATTTATAAAGATCAACCCGAATCAACTCCTGGATATCAAGATCGTGTAGAATATAGACCACTTGAAGGGTTTATCTTGGCGATTACACCTTTTAACTTTACCTCAATCGCAGGCAATCTGCCATCAGCACCTGCTATGATGGGTAACGTTGCTGTGTGGAAACCAAGCTCAACCAGTGTATTATCAAATTATTATCTGATGAAATTGTTCCACGAAGCAGGATTACCTGATGGTGTTATAAACTTTATACCATGTCGTGGCACTCAATTATCAAACGTTGCTATGGTCAACAAACACTTTGCAGGGGTTCACTTTACAGGCTCGACAGAAGTATTCCGCACTATCTGGAAAACTTCCGCACAAAACCTCGAAAAACTCGTTAGCTATCCACGTATCGTTGGTGAAACTGGCGGAAAAGACTTTGTCTTTGCTCACCCATCTGCAGACATACAAAAACTCGCAATAGCTTTATTACAAGGATCCTTTGAATTCCAAGGACAAAAATGCTCCGCTGCATCAAGAGCTTATGTACCAGAATCAATCTGGCAACAAGTTAAAGATATAATGACAAAGGCTATGAAAGAAATGAAAATGGGTAGCCCAAGAGAACCTGAAAACTTTATCAACGCAGTTATCGACAAAACAAGCTTCGATAAAACTATGGGCTATATACAATACGCTAAAGATAGTAAAGATGCTGAAATTATGGCTGGTGGAAATGGCGATGACAGCAAAGGTTACTTTATCGAACCTACCGTAATCGTTACTACTGATCCAAAATTCAAAACCATGCAAGAAGAAATATTCGCACCTGTCTTGACTATCTATGTCTACAAAGATGATCAAGTTGACCAAACTCTTGACTTGCTTGATAATACATCTCCATACGCTCTCACTGGTGCTATCTTCGCTCGTGATAGACATGATATAAACAAAATAACAAGAAGACTTACACATTGTGCAGGTAACTTCTATGTAAACGACAAACCAACAGGCGCAGTAGTTGGACAACAACCATTCGGCGGTGCAAGAGCTTCTGGTACAAACGATAAGGCTGGTAGCTATCTGAACTTGATCAGATGGACAAGCCCAAGAACAGTAAAAGAAAACTTCAACGCTAATAGCGATTGGTCATATGAATATATGAAATAAACACCAAATGTGAAATATGGCGGAGCAAATTTATTTGCTCCGCTTTTTTTTAAAATACTCTCAACAAACACTGTTACTTTTCCTTTACCATCCCGTTACCATCCCGTTACTTTCCCCTTCATTCTCCAAGATAGCAGGAGGAATGTTCCGAGAGTCTTCCTTGAAAGTTCGCTATTACAAGCAAATTTCGATAAAGAATTTGTAAAGATGAATCTGGATGAAAATAGCTATTCTATTCAATATTTTTCTACTTTATTGAACATGATTTGGTTAGTAAAAAAGACTGGTTTTGATAAAATACTGATCTATACAAAAAAAATCTTGCAATATTTGCTTTGATTTTTAAAATGTCTTTATTAAATATTATTTATCTGTTATTAGGAGGAAAAATGACTATCAATAAACTTTATCAAAACACTTTAAACAAGTTTGATGAAATCTGTAAAATACCGCATTGCTCAGGAAATGAAGAACAAATAGGAAAGTGGCTAATTAATTGGGCAAAAAGTCAAAACTTTGTTGCAAAACAAGATGAGGTGGGAAATGTTATCATAGAAGTTCCTGCCAAAGGAAACATATCAAGCAATCAAACTGTTGTACTGCAGGGACATATGGATATGGTATGTGTCAAAAATGAGGCTTATGAACATGACTTTGCAAAAGACCCGATTCAAAACTATATCGAAGATGGATGGATGAAAGCAAAAGGCACAACACTTGGTGCTGACAATGGAATTGCTCTGGCTATAGCTATGGCAATTGCTGAAGATCAAAATATTGTACACCCGCCTTTAGAACTGCTTTTTACAGTTGATGAAGAACGCGGCTTGACTGGTGCAAACTTTCTCAAAGCAAATACATTAAAAGGGAAAATACTTTTAAATATAGACTCAGAGACAGAAGGTGAGTTTACTATAGGCTGTGCAGGCGGAAAAGATACACATATCGAGCTTGGTTTAACTTATGAACAACTAAAGAACGCAAAAATGATAGACATTAAAATAGCTGGCTTTACAGGTGGACATTCAGGTATAGAAATACACCAAAATAGGGTAAATGTAATACAAGTATTTGCAAGAATATTGAACCATATAGGGCTGCAGAATGAATATCGATTGGTTGATATCAAAGCTGGTATTGCACACAATGCTATTCCTCGCGATGGTGTCTTAAAGATTGCAGTGAATGAAGCTGAAGCATCTGATATATTACACAAGCTTGACAATTTCTTTGATTTGTTTTTAGAAGAATACATAAACTGTGATGAAGATGACGCCACTTTTGAAATGAATATTCAAGACCTTGAAAACAATACTGTTGTCAGCAAAGAAGATAGCCAAAAAGTAGTAAATATGCTCATGGCTCTCCCCCATGGTGTTGCCTATATGTCTGCTGCAAACCCTGAATTAGTAGAGACGTCAAACAACCTTGCCATAGTCTATATTGAAGATCAAAAACTAAAAGTCTTAACAAGCCAAAGAAGCTCATCTGCATCACGCAATGAATTTATTACACAAAAGATTGAAAGTATTGCAAGACTTGCTGGTGCAAAAGTTGAATCGGGTAATGGATATCCATCATGGCAACCAAATTGGGAATCAGAGCTTTTGAGAAAATGCAAAGAACAGTATTTTGAGCTATACAAAAAAGAAGCCAAAGTAAATGTCATTCATGCAGGCTTGGAATGTGGGATTATCGGTGCCAAACATGATGGTATGGATATGATTTCTATAGGACCAAATATACGCACTCCACATAGCCCAGAAGAAAAAATGGAGATTATATCAGTTGAAAAAGTTTTAGCATTCTTGGTAATGCTTTTAAAATCACTCTAAAATAATTAAAGTAGGTTAAATATAGTGATAAAAAGAAATAGATCAAATTTCGTAGCATTTATTTTGTTTGTAAGTATCTTTATTTCAAGCTCTTGTATTGCAAAAACTGCATTAACACAAAAACAAGAGTCCTGCACAATAATTGACCCAGCTGTCATTCAGTTACAATATCAATTGGATAGCTTGGTTTGTGCCTATCACAATGATAATTTTAAACTTGGCATTGTTGCTAAATCAGTAGACAAAAATGAGCTTCTGTATAGTCTTAATGCTGATCAGGCATTTGTACCTGCATCTAATTTGAAACTTCTAACCTCTGCAATTGCCTTACAAACACTGGGTAAAGACTTTAGATGGAATACAACCTTTTATACAGATGGTATTATTAAAGATAGTATTTTAGCTGGTAATTTGATAGTCAAAACAGAAGGCGATCCAGCAATCAGTAAAAGCCTGCTTGATATCGAAGTATCTGAGCTTTTTAAACTATGGTCCGACTCATTAAGAACTAAAGGTATTGCAAAGGTATCTGGCGACTTAATTATTGATAACTCAGCCTTTGCACAGCATAAAATCGGTAGTGCATGGAAAGATTCAAATAAGCTTTATGCATATGCAGCAATACCCTCTACTTTTGCAATCAATGAAAATTACCTGCAAGTGCGTATTACAGGAAATAGAACACTTAATAAAGCACCGATTATTGAGATTTATCCACCTAATAAAAAGCTAAAAATCGTTAATAATGCAACAACAGCTAATATTAAAAGAAACACTATCAGACTTAATCGCAATGATGATAATACGATTTATTTATCGGGTAAAATTGCACGAAATCAAAAGATATCCAGTGTGATCAGCATGGCAAATCCTGCTGACTATGCCAAAGATGTATTGTTTGATTCGTTTAATACAAATCGCTTGAGTATTGCTGGAAAATCAACTATTATCGACACTTGCATCACTTATTATAATAAAACAGAGCTCTATAATTATCAATCACCACAGCTTGCACATATTATCAAAAGGCTTAATAAAGATAGTAATAACTTTATTGCCAACCAAGTATATTTAAGCTTGGGCTATCAATTGAGGCAAAGTGTCGATGAATCAGAAAATATTATCAAAGAATATCTACAACTCAATCAAATAGAAGCAGATAGTCTGTTCCTGGACGATGGTAGTGGACTCTCCCCTATCAATAAAATCAGCCCAAATAACCTAACCGATCTGCTGGTAGCAATACATAATAAACCATTTTTTTCTGACTTTTTTGAAAGCTTAACAATCGCTGGTGTCGATGGTACATTAAAAGATTATATGCACTATTACCCTTTGTACAATAACTTTAGAGGCAAAACAGGCACTTTAGATCGAGTTAGAACTTTATCTGGATATGTGTATAATCATGATAATGAACTTTTATGCTTTAGTTTCTTTTGTAATGATTTTAATGGACAAATTAAGCAAATTGATAAGTTTAAAGAAGACTTTTTGATAATATTAGCAAACTTCGAAAGAACCATTAAACCGAACTTTAGCGAGGATATTGTCGATGATATTTAAAAAATATAAAATAAATGCTTATAAACTGTCAAACAATAAGTTATACACATTTTATACACTTTTTGAAATGCATACTAAAGTGTGTATATAGCTATTAGTCAGAGAGTTGTCGACATGCTTTTTTTACATATTATATTTATCCACAAAAATAACAAGTCTTGACAAATTAATTGATAAGATTATTTTTGCATTAAGTCTTAATTTGTTTTTTATTGAGATATTTTTGAGATAGTGTGTCATAAATGTAATTTATTAAGAAATCGTATTGAGAGGGAGATTTATATGAGTATATTTACAAAGAGTAGTAAGAGGAAATAGTTATGGATCAGGATATATGGCAAGTTATACTTGATCAACTTGAAGAAAGCATCAATCCACAGAGCTTTAAAACATGGTTTAGCGAAACACAACTGATCGATATGGATGATAATTCATTGACAGTTTATACACCCACAAAATTTACAGCAGACTATTTGAACAAAACATATTCTAATACTGTATCAGGCGTGGCTGAATCGATTTATAAAAAACCTTTTTTAATTCGCTTTACCGATACGTATCAACAATTCGAGCCCAATAGCAATACAACTGAAAAGTATAAAAAAATACTTGAAGAAAGTATGCTCAATCCAAAATACAACTTTGAAGAGTTTGTCGTCGGCAAGAGTAATAACTTTGCACACTCTGCATCGTTAGCTGTTGCAGAATCACCAGGAACCACATTTAACCCGCTGTTTATCTATGGAGAATCAGGAATGGGGAAGACCCACCTGATGCAAGCTATCGGCAATTTCTTGCTTGAAACTAATAAAAGAAAAACCATTTTTTATATTACAACAGAACAGTTTACAAATGAGATGATTGGTGCAATTCGTGCAAATAAAACAGAAGCGTTTAGAAACAAATATAGGAAAATAGATATTTTGTTGGTTGACGATATTCACTTTTTATCCAAAAAAGAAGGCTCGCAAGAAGAATTTTTCCATACTTTTAATGCTTTGTACGAAACTAAAAAACAAATTGTTATGACCTCAGATCGACCACCAAAAGATATACCTGATCTTGAAAATAGGTTGGTAACTCGCTTTGAATGGGGTTTATTGGCTGATCTAAAAAGCCCAGACTTTGAAACAAGAGTCGCTATTTTACGCAAAAAAGCTGAAACTGAAAACATTGAGCTTGCAAATGATGTGATTGAATATGTGGCAGAGAATATTTCTACAAATGTAAGAGCTTTGGAAGGATCGCTAATTAGGTTGCTTGCACACGCTTCTTATAATCATATCAATATAGAAGAAATTGATATTGATACAGCAAAAGATGCTCTGTCTGATATGATATCTGAAAAAATTAAAGAAATTAGTATGGATACTATTTTGCAGAAAGTATGCCATTTCTATGACTTAAGTCCTTCTCAAATTCTTGATAAAACAAGAAAAGCAAATATTGCATTTCCAAGACAGGTTGGTATGTATTTGTCTAATTTATTGATTACAAGTATATCGCTAAAAGATATTGCTCTTTATTATAAAAGAAATGACCATACAACTGTTTTACATGCAAAAAAGATGATAGAAAATCGATTTAAAGAAGATAATGAACTGCGAATTGAAATAGAAAAACTCATCAAAGATATAAAAGGCATTTAGATAATGAATTTGTCTATTTTACAATACTTTAAACAGAATATAAAAGGCTTCTCCACTTATTCACGTGAAAACATGTGTAAAAGTGTGGATAAGTTAATAAATAAAATTGAACGAATAAATATTGTGGGTAACATTTCTTTTCTAAACAAGTTATACACAGTATATACACAAAGTAAAAAGATTACTAAATACCCTCAAAATAATGATTTGCAACTTGTCAATAATCACTTATGCTCATATTCACAGCCCCTATTACTACTACTAATTAAATAATTAAAAAGGAAATAATAATAATGAATAGATTATTAGGCTTAATTATAACAATCTTGCTCACAATAAATATAATTTCATGTACAAATAAGAACTCTTTTACAGGCTTTCCTGGTAGTAAAATAGATTTTTACGAAATAACACTACCTGACTCATGCATAGAAATTTCATATACTTGGGGTGATAGTATAAAGCCTTATATAAGCAATTCAAAATTAGTGCTTGGTTCTTATGACAATATCGAAACACGTGTATTAACTCGATTTGTAAATATACCCAAGAATATTAGCAATATCTCAAATGTAAAACTCTATTTTACTACCTACAAAAACTTATTAGAAAATGAAACTGAAATATCAGTGCATAAAATAACAAAAACATGGAATGAAAATCAAGCTGGATGGGAAAATAATACAAATACAAGCCAATGGGAAAACGAAGGAGCTGATTTTGATACAGAAGAAATTACCAGCTTCTTTATCCAAAAAACAAGACTCGACAGTGTTATCGTCAATCTGCCAAGCTCTATAATCGAATACTGGATTGAAAATGATAGCCTTAACTATGGTCTATTACTCAAAGAAAAATACCCTCAAAGAAATACACAGTTTGTCGAACTATATTCCACCGAAACATATTCAAACATTACAGCACCCATACTCGAATTTGACTATGAAAAAGAAAATGGCACAAGTGCAACTTATAAAAGCAGAGCCTATCAAGATACTTTTATTCATAATGCTTCTCAATTTACCGAGATTGACCATGATGTCTTGTCTCTATGGAATATCGAGCCTAAAGCTATCGCTATCAAAATTAATTTGCCAATAGAAAGCTTTATCGAGATTGACCAAAATATCTCAAATGAAGATGATATGAGACATGTAACAATTAATAGAGCCGATTTGGTGTTAACCAAAACTGACGAGGATTTTCCTTTTACTAACGCAAAACATAAAGTAACAACATATTTCTTAAATTCAGATCTGGATAATCAGAGCTATTTTGATAAAGGAAACCTGCTCATAGCACACACAACAACCGATACACTTAAGAATAATACTTTGAATTTGAATATTACTGCTCCTGTTCAAGCATATGTATCTAAACTCAAACCCAATAACGGTTTAATAATTAAATCTGACTATCAAGGTATGGATTTCTCACGCATAAACTTCTTTGGTATGAACGCCGAAAATACAGAAAATCAACCTAAAATTAATATTAAATTTTCAACATTTAGGAAGGAATAAGAATGAAAAAGATTATACTAATCTCATTTACCCTCTTTATGATGCTGTTTATTGCATGTGATAGAACGCCAAAGACTATTATTGCTCAAGTTAATGATGAGATTTTGACTTTGGAGGATTTTCAAAAAAGTATGCCGCAAATTGAGTATGATAATTTATCTAAAGATAAAAAAAGAGAATTAATTAATAAGTGGGTAGAGCTTACCTTGCTTGCACAAAAGGCTGATGCTGATGAGCTGATAAAAAATAATAGCATTGTAACATTTAAAATTAATAATGCAGTCAAAAAAGTTAAAGCTAATTCATATATAAATAAACATTTGCAGTCAATTATTGTATCAGATGAGGAACTCTTTAACTACTACAGATTGCATAGATCAGATTATAAAAAAAAATCTATTTCTTATAGAGCACAGAGGATATTTTTCACTGATCAAAACACTATGATGAGTGTAAAACAAAAGCTCGATAATAAAGAAATACTCTATACACCAGCAGCAATGAGATATTCTGAAGAAGGTATCGGTAGAAATGGCGGATATATGAGCGAAACAATCTCAGAAGATGGTAATTTTCAAGAATTCTATGAAGTGTTAAATAAACTTAACAAATATGAATATACTACTATGCCTTATAAAAATGGCTATCTTATTATTAGATATTATGATACAGTAGAAGTTGTTAAGGATACCTCTTTTGAAGATGCAAAAAATGAAATCGAACAGACTATACGAAATGAAAAGAGAAATCAAATTTATAAGACCATGATTAAAAACATAAAATCTGAATCAAAAATAACAATAACATTTTGAGGAATAAATGAAGAAAATAACTTTAATAATCTTATTAATTACAATAGCGATAATGGCTTATGCACAGCAAAGCGATTATATTATTGCTAAAGTCGGCAAAGATATTATCCTAAAATCAGAGCTGCAAAGACAAATATTTCAATTATCTAATGCAAATATGATTGATCAAAATGATACTGCCGAAACAATTCTCGAAGATATGATAAATAGCCGTATCCTGATTCAAAAAGCAAAAGAATTGGATATTAATTCTGATGAAAATAAAATAAGAAATATCGTTGAATCACAAATTAAAAGTATTAAAATGCAGTATCCAGATGAAGAAACTTTTTTTAACGACCTAAGAAAAGCTAACCTAACACTCGGAGAGTTAAAGCAATACTATTTTGAAATGATAATAGATCAACAGTTGAGAAATGAACTCATACAAACACAAATAAGAAATAAAATAACTGTAACAAATTCAGAAATTAAACACTATTTTGAAGAGAATAAAGATGCTATTATGTCAGCTCATAAACTCTATAATATTTCACTAATCTTGAGAAACGTAAGAGTTAGCGATGAAACCAAAAAGCAAGCTTATGATACTATCAAAGATATACAGAAAAAGCTAAAAAATGGTGCTGATTTCGGAGAGTTGGCAGAACAGATGAGTCAATGCCCAAGTTCGCAAAATCAAGGCGATTTAGGCTGGTTTTCCAAAGGAATGATGGTAAAAGAATTTGAGGATGCTGCTTTTGCATTAAAAATTGGTGAGATATCTGATATTGTCGAAACTAATTTTGGCTATCATATAATTAAAGTCAACGATATAAGGATTAACGAAATAGAAGCAAGCCATATTTTGATTATGACAGAAGCAAATGATGATGATTTTGAACGAGAAAATGAGCTCGTTAATTCAATACATGAGCGATTATTAAATGGGGAAGACTTTGCAAGCCTTGCAGCTGAATATTCACAGGATGAAGAGACAAGAAGTAAAGGTGGCATCTTGGGTAAATTTCCTATAAGCCAATTCCCTGAACTGTTTGCCAATGAAATAATTGATATACCTGATAATGACATTTCCGATGTTATACACCATGAAAACACCTTTTATATCTTTAAGAAAGATGATATAAGCACAAATCAAGGAGATTTTGAAAACTATAAAGAAATTACCAAAAATATTGTCTTGCAACAAAAACAAAATAATGCCTATACTAATTGGATCAACGAAGCAAAGAAAGAGTTTTATGTCCATATTTATCAGGATAGATTAGATGAGTTTAATAAAGAAAATCAGTTCTAATTTTAATATTTATTTTGCAACTGTGCTCGGTATTGGTTTTATACCATTTGCACCAGGTACTCTTGCAACTCTTTTTACAGCAGTAATTTGGTACCTAATACCAGACTATATTTTTTATAATAAAACGGAACAATTAATCTATTACAATGAATATTTGTATCTTTTACTTATTTTGATCGTTTTATATATAATTGGCATCTTTTCAACTACCAAAGCAGAAAAATTGATGAGAGAAGATGACCCAAAGATTGTCTTTGATGAACTTGTGGGCTACTTATTCGCAGTCCTTTTTTTGCCCAAAACTCTGATGATAACGATATATGCGTTCATCCTATTTAGAGCCTTTGATATAGGCAAACCCTTTCCAATAAATAAATCGCAAAAACTCAAAGCAGGACTTGGAATCATGACTGACGATGTATTGGCTGGGATATTTTCCAATGCACTGTTGCAATTACTTATAATAATATACCCCAATTTTTTTAAATAAAAACAATCAAGGAGAAAAAAAATGAATTACTTAATACTGGCACAAGCAGCTGAAGGTGCAGCTCAACCACAACAAGGCAGTCTTATTAGCCTTATAATACCATTTGCATTAATGTTTGTTGTAATCTACTTTTTTATGATTAGACCACAATCAAAAAAACAAAAAGAACATCAACAAATGTTAGAAAAACTCGAGATTAATGATAAAGTATTCACAACAAGCGGCATCTATGGCATCATTGTTAATATCAAAAAAGATAAGAATACAATTGTCTTACGTGTTGACGATACAAGCGGAACCAGAATCGAGTTCTTGAGAAGCTCAATCGCAGGAAAAATAGATAATGATCAATAATCCCAAATTGCTTCCTATCCATATTTATGGAGATAAAGTCTTACGGCAAAGAGCAAAAGAAGTGGAACAATTGACTGACGATATAAAGCTATTTATCAATGATTTAACTCATACAATGTATATTCGAGATGGGGTAGGACTTGCAGCACCACAAGTTGGTGTTTCTTTGAGAATATTTGTAATCGATACTGAATGGTTTAAAACAGATGAGAAAAATCCTAAAGTATTTATTAATCCTCAGATTATTGATATGGAAGACGAGGAAATTAACGAAGAAGGCTGCTTGAGTTTACCTAATATCTTCGAGAATGTTAAAAGATATAAGAGTATTAAAATCAAGGCTTTAAATGAAAATTGGGAGGAAGTTGAATACTATGCTCAAGGTTTTTTATCTGTCGCTATCCAACATGAATTTGACCATTTGAATGGAGTTCTATTTGTCGATAAAATCCAACAAATACGCAAACTTATCATAAAAAAGGCTCTAAATGATTTGGCATCAACAACCGATTCCGAAGGTAATAATATAAGATATGATTAAAAATATAGTATTCGTAGGTACTCCTTTCTTTTCTGTGCCGACCTTACAAGCACTTTGCAATACAAGGTATAAGCCTGTGCTTGTTATAACACAGCCAGATAGACCCAAAGGCAGGAAATTAGTGCTTAGCTCACCACCTGTTAAGGATTATGCTTTAACGGAACAAATTGAGGTAATCCAACCGGAAAGTATCAACGATACAAATACAATAAACATATTAAAAGAGTTGAAACCCGATATTATTATCACTATATCTTATGGTGGTTTTATAGGAAAGACAATCAGAATGTTACCCAAATATGGGGTGATTAATATTCATCCATCGCTTTTACCAAAGTTTAGAGGAAGCACACCTATACAGTCAGCACTACTTAACGGCGATACAGAGACTGGTATAAGTATATTTAAGATTAATGCCAAAATGGATGCAGGAGATATTTTATACCAGTCAAGACAGCCTATAGACAAGAATATAAATTTTACAAAGCTTGAAAAGCAATTGTCTGAACAGGCTGCTACTGATATGATAAAGCTTTTAGAGACAATAGAAAAGACCCAACCATATGATAACTTGAGAGTCAAACAAAATGACAAATTGGCTACGTATACTGAAAAGGTTTCACGTGAAACATTGCTTGTAAACTGGAACAATAAAGCCCAAGATATTGTAAATTTTATCAGAGCATACAGCGAAGAACCTGCAGCCTATACTTTTTTTAACAATAAAGAAATAAAGATGATTACTACAAGTTTAACTAAGAATAAATCTGAACAAGTACCTGGAAGTGTAACTACAATAAATAAGAATAAAAGCTTCCATATTGCAACTAAAGACTATGACGTTGAAGTGTTAAATGTTAAAAGTCCAGGAAAGAAAATCATGTTAGCAAGCGACTTTATCAATGGTAGTCGACTTAAAATAGGGGATAGGTTTACAAATGGACTTTGAAATCAATACAAAAGGAAAAGGCTTATTTCTGACTTTATCAACTATTAGCCTGATAATTATCATGGCTTTTACAACATTATTATGGTATTTTATCTCACCAAGACTCCATGAAATAAGCTTCTGGTTAGCAAAAAGCATTCTAAACCTATTAAGATTATTCTACCTTTTGATTATCTCAGGCACTATCCTTTTATTCGTTACTTGTTATCTTGAACGAGTCGTTAAAATAGCCTTGCCTGTTGTAAGAATTGCAATAAAATTCCTGTTTCCTATTACTGTCTTTTTCGGCAAAATCTTTATGATACCTAAAGATAAGATAAGAAATTCATATGTTTTTGTAAATAACTCGTTTATTAAGGCATACAAAAAACACTATCAACCAGAAGAAATACTCATCTTATTACCTCATTGCTTGCAAAATGCAGACTGTAAAATGAGAATTAATTATAATATCGAAAACTGCGTTCACTGCGGTAAATGCGATATCTCAAACTTAATTAATTTAGCCAAGAAATATAAAGTCAATATCGCTGTCGCAACAGGTGGTACTTTGGCAAGACGAATTATTATCAAAACAAGACCCAAAATCATTCTCGCTGTTGCATGTGAAAGAGATTTGGTTGACGGAATGCTCGATGTCTTTCCTATTCCAGTTTATGGTTTGCTTAACGAAAGACCAGAAGGACCTTGCATCAATACAAGAGTAAATACCGAAATATTAGAAAATATATTACAAAAGATTATTAGGAGTGAAAGATGAAAAAAATAACTATTCTACTTACTGTTTTAGTGATTACACTTACACTTTATGCCGAAAGACTTAATGAAGTTTCTGCTCCAACTGCAGGCGTTTTGAAGAAAGGTGAAGCCAAGATTATCAATAAGATCTATAAAGATAATGGTATGATAATTGGAGCACAAGTTGGTTTGTTTGACAACTTTATGTTTGGCTTTACATATGGGGGAGAAGATATTGTAGGCGACAAAAAACCTACCTGGCATAAGAATGTTGAATTCTCTGCTAAGTTCAGAATTATCGATGAAACAGAGAAGGTCCCTGCAATTGCCATTGGATATGATAGTCAAGGGCATGGTACTTATTACAACGAATTGAATAGATATGAAATCAAATCCAAAGGTTTTTATTTAGTTGCTTCTAAAAACTACAAAATGCTCGGATTAGTTGGATTTGATCTTGGTATCAATCAAACCCTCGAAAGAGATGATAAAGATAAAGACCTAAATTTATTCGCTGGTATTTATAAGACAATAGGAAATAATTTGACTGTTATGGCTGATTATGATTTGGCAAAGAATGATAATGCAAAAGACGAATATCATGGAATTGATAAAGGATATCTTAATGCTGGAGTAGAATTAACTATAAATGAACATCTATCTTTGAAATTCATCACCCATGATTTGTTGGAAAACAGACCACATGCAGAAAGCTTTAACAGATCAATACAAATAAATTATCGTTGGAGCTTTTGAAGAAGATTATGAAACGCTTTAATTTTACAATAATCAATTATATACTTTTTGCTATTTCAGTACTAATGATAGTAATTGCTTATATATTGCTTGCAATAGGGGACAAGACTTTTTCTCCTATCCTACTAATCGTCAGCCATATCATAATACTGCCACTCTCTTTCTTATATAAAAGCAATGAATGAAATAAACTACCAAGACATTTTCTTTAATATAGAAAGGTTTAAACTTGCAACAAAAAACATTGTGCATGGCTTTATAACAGGGAGACATCAATCTCCTTTTCATGGTTTTAGTGTCGAGTTTTCTGACCATCGTCCTTACAATAGTGGCGATTCTACTCAGTTTATCGACTGGAAACTCTATGCCAAGACAGACAAATACTATATCAAAAGATATCAAGATGAAACTAATGTTAGAGTATATATAATCATTGATCACAGTCGTTCAATGATGTTTTCAACTACGAAGACAAATGACAAATTATATCAATCTAAATTGATAGCTTCCACAATCGCTTATATGGCTTTGAAGCAAAAAGACGCTGTCGGACTTTATACAGTTAACAAACAAATTACTTCTTATTTACCAGCCAAAGCAAAGATTAATTGGCTTGATCAGATATTACAAAACCTTAATAAATTCGATGGTAGTGGAACAACGGATTTTAGTGAATGCCTGCACGAAATTGCTGATAAAACAAAGAAAAGAAATCTTATAATAATGATATCAGACTATTTAGACGATTCTGATAGTATTATCTCAGCTATGAAACACTTTAAATATAATATGAACGATCTAATATTAGTGCAGGTAAATGACCCAATTGAGCTTGATTTAGACTATCGTGGAACTCTCGAGATTCACGATATAGAAACAGATGAAAGCCTAAACGTGAATGCCTCAGAAATTAAAAACGAATATATTAAGCATATTGATAACCATTATCATAAGATCAAAGAAAGCTGTTTAAAACTAAACTTTGATTATATTGATTTCAAAACTACAGACGATTTTTCTAAAATACTTTCATCATATATGTATAAAAGAAACACCATGATTTAAATAAGCTTTGGCAATACCTTCTGCTTTTGATAGATCGAAAAGAACTAATGTATAATTTGATTAAATCCTAATGTAACAGAATACCTATTTTAGTTTTCAAAAGAAGAAAGCTTAATTGTAAGCACTATAAAAGCGATTTTAGATTACGGTTTTTTACTTCTTCAACAACTTCTTTTACTTTCTCAGAAGACTCTTTTGGGAGTATTAGTATCACATCATCAGTTTCTACTACGACAATATTATCGATATCAATGCAGCAAACCAATTTTTTTGATAGTAAAAGATTGTCTTTTGAGTTGATTGCAATATACTTTTGCTGTGCATAGTTTCCATTCAAATCTTTATCCATTACTTCATGCATCGATTTGTAAGAGCCGACATCATTCCAATTAAGTTTCATTGGCAAGACTACTCTTTTATCAGTTTTCTCCATCACTGCGATATCAACAGGTATACGAGGAAGTTTTTTATAAAGAGCTTTGATTTTATAGTAGTTTTCTGGTTTATATTCTAAGTCTGAAATCTGCTTCAGAATATCATAGCCTTCTTTATAATACCTTTCAAAAGACTTTAGTATTGTTTGCAAAGACCAAAAGAATATACCACAATTCCAGAAGAAAGAGCCATTCTCGAGGAAGCTTTTAGCTGTTTCGATATTTGGCTTTTCTTTGAAATGTTCCACGTGAAACGCTACAGGGCTAACTGGCTGACCTGCTTGGATATAACCATATCCGGTTGCTGGATAAGTAGGCATAATTCCAAAGATTACATGGTATCCATTCTGTGCAAACTTTTTGCCTTCTTCTATCTTAAAAACAAACTCCTCGAGGTTGTCAATAAGGTGATCAGCAGGAACAATCAACAAAGTTTCTTCGAGCCTATATCTTGTCTTCAAGTAGTTTGCCGAATAGTTGATACATGCTGCTGTATTCATAGCACAAGGTTCGATAATTATATTCTCACGCTTTAGTTCAGGCAGATTATCATGTATTTGGCTTCTCTGATCAATAGTTGTTACTACATATATATCAGAGGGTTCGAGCATTAATCTCAACCTTTCATATGTCAACTGAATCAATGATTTCTCACCAAATATCTTTAAATATTGTTTTGCAATATCTTTCTTACTGAGGGGCCAAAACCTCGTTCCAGCACCACCAGCCATAATAAGCCCGATCATTTTATCTCCTTATTGTTTTATAATATTCGTGTCATTAGGGATTTTAAATTTCCCCAGATTTATCTTTCCTAAAAAATCATGTTTTACAAAATTGATTTTAACTGTATTACCCAAATTGTCTTCATATGCGATGCTTTTAATAAAGTTGCCTTTAAAATCAAAATCAATAGTCAAATCCTCATTTATATCATCGGTCAAGGTAAAGACTATATTAAACGGATTTGCGTTGTTTTTTACCCTGTATTTGAGCTTCCCTTTTTTGGAGAATATTTGTAATGAATTAAAAAAGTTTGCTTGATTTGTATCGAATATATATGCTGTCTTGATTGACGAGTCATAAATAGTAAGAGATTCCTGATTAATTCTCACAAATTGATAATGCGGCTTATCGAAAACGAGCACATATTCTTCATTTTGTCGATACAAAAAACCAGATGATTTTAGAATGATATTTTGTGCAAGATAATGATTTTCTTGTTCGACTTGTATTTTAAAACTCTTTTGATTTTGATATTTTTCCAAAACAGAGTCTATTTTTGCATTTACATTTGCGTACAAAGAAACAACTAAAACAGATAATAATAGTACACTAATTACTTTGATTGAAGTTTGTCGCATCAAAATCCTCCATCGTCATCAACACATCTCTTGGTTTACTTCCTACATGAGGTCCCACAACACCAGCTCGTTCGAGCAAGTCAATCAATCTTCCTGCTCGTGCATAGCCAATTTTAAAATGTCTTTGAAACATAGAGACGGAAGCACTATTTGAGGCAACAACAAGTCTTGCAGCCTCTGGAAAAAGTTCATCATCATATTCAAATTCATCAATACTACTCATTTCAGGCTTAGTTATCTCTATCAAATTAACTGGTTTAGGTTGAGTTAGAAGATATTCAACAAGCCCTTCAATCTCTGAATCGGAGATAAATGCACCATGTATACGTTCTGGATTTGCTTTTCCTGGTGGCAAAAAGAGCATATCACCACGCCCCAAGAGCTTTTCAGCACCCATAGCATCCATAATAACACGGCTATCAACTTTAGAAGAAACACGAAAAGCTATTCGAGCAGGGAAGTTTGCCTTAATCACGCCTGTAATAACTTTGATAGATGGTCTTTGAGTTGCCAAAATCAGGTGAATACCAATAGCTCGCGCCATTTGTGCAAGTCGTGTTATAGGCATTTCAATCTCACGCCCTGCCGTCATTATCAAGTCAGCAAATTCATCAACAATGACAATGATATAGGGCAATTTATGAATCACTGTTTCTTCTGTGCCAAACTGTTCTTCGACCTTTTGATTATATGCAACGATATCTCTAACCTTAAATTCTTGCAACAATTCATATCTTCGTTCCATTTCATAGACAGCCCAATTCAATGCGGTCATAGCATCATCTGGGTCTGTAACGACATTTTGGATCAAATGTGGTATTCCCTCGTAGCCAGAAAGCTCTATTCGTTTTGGGTCAATCATCACAAGTCTCACCTCATCAGGGCAAGTATTAAATAAAATAGACGCAATTATAGTATTAATACACACACTTTTACCAGCACCAGTTGCACCAGCGATTAACAAGTGAGGCATTTTGGCAAGATCAGTTACCACAGGTCTACCTGCGATATCTTTTCCTAAACCTATAGTCAAGAGGCTCTTTGATTTATCGGCTTCTTCCGATAGCAAAATATCTCGCAAGTAGATAATATCAGATTGTTTATTTGGTATTTCTATGCCAATTAATCCCCGACCTGGTATAGGTGCTTGCACGCGAATACTTTTTGCTTTCACGGCTAATGTCAAATCATCAGCCAGCGATACAAAACGATTAACTTTGATACCTGGTGCAGGCTGCAGCTCATACTGAGTGATAATAGGTCCGATATTCACATTGACTACTTTTGCTTCGATATCAAACTCAGCCAACTTATTAATTATTACCTTACAAGTCTGATTAATCTCTTCTTGCAAGGCGGCTTTATCAATCTTTTTTTCCGTATTATCGCTTTTAAAGAGAAAATTAATAACTTCAGGCTTGACATAAACCTGCTCTTCATCGTTATTTGAATTAGTTGTAGAAGCGGGTTTCAAGTCTTTTGCCTTTTTAAATTCTTTCACTTTTTCAATTTTATTCTCTTCTGTCAAAAAGTTTATGCCTACATTATCTGATGTATCTTCTTGTTTGGCGATAGGCTCATAAATTTGCTCATTTATTGTTGTTTTTTGTTCTGCAATAATTGTCTGTTCAGCTTTTGCTTTCTTTTTAAAAAGCATTTTTAAGAGTGCTTTAACACGACTAATTCCAACAAAAAGTACAAGACTCAACAATAGTAAAAATGAATTAAATAAAACAGCACCAGTTTTTTGCATAATTCCCATAAGGCAGGAATTATAAACTCTAAAAATATATGAATAGTTTGTGTTATAATCTATACTCAAATAAACTAAAGCAATGACAAACAGGCTAATAATAGCCAGATAGACAATTGTTCTTCTCAGCCCCTGTCGTTTTAAGAAGGCTTGATTAATGATAAACACAAAGCTCAAAATATATATTATAAAGCTATAGGCTTTACCAAATATATAAAAAGATAGCCAGGCAAAAAATGTACCCAAGTAACCAATAATATTATCAGCTGGTGCATATTTCTGCATCAATATATCGACAATACTAAAAGGATAGGATTTAAATCGGGCAATATCACCTTCGAGACTATTTATAGAGGTCGTGATAGATAGTATAAATAGAACATTAAAAAAAAGCAATATCGCGACTATACTATAGATATTCGTCTTTTTTTCAGTAGCTTTTTCCTTTTTTACCATAATCCTTACACATTAAATCGTACATTAATTATATCGCCATCTTTTACTTGATAAGTTTTACCTTCTAAACGAAATAGACCATTTTCTCTGATAGCTTTTTCAGAGCCATGTGTTTTAAAGTCGTCATAGCTAAATGTTTCGGCTCTGATAAATCCTCGTGCCAAATCAGAGTGTATTTTGCCAGCAGCATCTAATGCGGTATCGCTTTTATTGATAGTCCAGGCTCTGACCTCATCAGATCCTACTGTAAAAAAGCTAATCAAGCCCAATGTTTGATAAGCTGATTTAACAAAGACATTGATAGCTGAATCAGTAATATTTAAATCTTCCATAAACATTTTTGCTTCGTCTTCATCGAGTCTACCCAATTCCATTTCAAACTTTCCTGCAAATTCAATACAATTGCTATGTTTCTGCAATTTATCAAGCAATTCGGAGTTTTGAAACAGATTATTTTCATCAGAGTTCAAGACGATTAAAATGGGCTTCAGGCTTAAAAACTGAAAACCACGAATAGCTTTTAATTCATCATTTGTCAGCGTTATAGATGAGATAGGTTTGATTTCGTTTAGTGTTTCAGTTACTTTTCTAAGCACTTTTTCTTCTAATTGTATAGCGGCAGTTTTGATTCCTCTTTTATAGCTCAGCTCTATTTTTTCCAATCTTTTTTCTGCAGCTATTAAGTCTGAGAGGATAAACTGTTCATAGATTGCATTAAAGTCTTTTTCAGGGTTTGCTTCGTGATATGTTTGGTCGAGCACATCATCTTGAAAGTTTCTCAATACAATTGCAAGGGCATCGGTATTTTTCAGCAATGTCATCGAGTTAGTGCTCAGGAATTGATGATCTTGGTTATCTTCACTCATAGCAGGAAAGTCAATAAATTCGATATTAGCATAAATTGTACTTTTTGGTTTATAAATCTCAGATAGATGCTTGATACGTTCGTCAAAGACTTGTACGATACCGAGATTTGGTTCACTTTTTATATCATATAGGCTTGTATCTGCCTCTAATTTTGTAAGTGCATTAAAGATAGTTGTTTTACCAGATTTTGGTAATCCGCTAATTCCGATTTTCATTTTTATTCCTTATTCTTTTATTTGCTGGTTTGCGAGCCGTCTTTTTGACCAAAAACAATACTTCAGCTGCTGTAAGAAATCTCCACATACCAGTTGGCGTATTATCGAGGCTTATATCTCCAACCTGTATGCGTTTAAGCTTTAATACATGGTGCCCCAAGCTTTCGATCATTCTTCTGATTTGTCTGTTTCTACCTTCAGTTATGGTGATTTTTATCTCGCAATATTTATCTGCTATTTTCTTCATAAACACTTGTGCGGGCAGTGTTATTTTGTTATCTATAACGATACCTTCGCGCAGTTTTTTAATCTCTTCATGACTCAAAAGTGCATCAATTTGCACATTATAAGTCTTACTAATTTGATAACTTGGATGAGCTATTTTATATGATAGATCTCCATCATCGGTGAGCAATAATAGTCCTTCGGACGCATAATCGAGTCTGCCTACAGGGTTGAGTTTTTTTGCAAATTCGGGCAGCAAGTCATAAATTGTTTTTCTATCGAATTCATCTTTTTTAGTTACAACATAGTTTTGTGGTTTATTCAAAAGGATAAATATTTTTTCTTGATCAGGTTTTATTCTTTTATTTTTATATTGTACGATATCGTTATCCACGTCTATTTGTCTGCCAAGATCGGTGCATATTTCACCATTGACTTTGATATCTCCATTCAAGATAAACTCTTCGACTTTTCTTCGTGAGCCGAGATTACATTCAGCAAGGAATTTATTGATTCTCACCATGACTCCAATGTATTTTTTATTATATCGTCAAACAAACTTTGCAATATTGAGTTGATAGCATCTTCTTCAGTTTTTTCAACTCTCACATTGGTATTTTCATTTAGCATTGACGAGCTATTATAAGTTTTGCTCAAAATTAAGCTTTTATTCTCATAAATTTGAGTATTTTGTTTTAAATCGTAAAAAACGATTGAAAATAATATCTGTACTTGATACTCTTCGACGTTGCCAGAATTATCATAAGAAAATATTCTTTTGCGATAATCCAAGATTTCACCTCTAAGCTCGGCATCAGGGTTTTGCGTATTAATTTTAAGTCGTCCATCTTTCATAAAAGCATTAACCAGACTGTTTTGCGTCTCTTGCCCAAGTGCATATTCGACTGTCTTATTTTCAAAGGGCTGCACCAAAATAGTCTTTAGGTGTGGGTATTCGCTGGTATAAACTGAGTATGAACATCCACTTAAAATTAGTAATAATAAAAATAATTGATAAATTTTCTTGACCATAAAATATAAAATAAATATGTTAGCATTAATGTCAAGAAATTATTGACTTGACAATGTAAAAAGATTAAATTATTGGTATTATATTGTAAAAATGAAAGGAGATTGCAATGAGTGATACAACATTATTAAGTGTGGCAGAGGTAGCAAAATACCTAAAAGTTGCAGAATCTGTCGTGATTGAAATGATCAATTCTGGCACTTTTAAAGAGCAAAAAATTGGCAAAACAGTAAAAGTCGATAAGGAAGAAATTGATCAATGGCTTGAAAATTTGAACAAAACAGATGAGGCATATCTGGCAATGAAGCGAACAATTTGTCGTTTCCAAGATTAT
This sequence comes from Candidatus Cloacimonadota bacterium, assembly GCA_020532185.1. Classification (GTDB taxonomy): domain Bacteria; phylum Cloacimonadota; class Cloacimonadia; order Cloacimonadales; family WRIO01; genus JAGOCT01. The sequence continues at coordinate 25,885 of JAJBBH010000025.1, forward strand.
TTTAAGATTGAGAATATCTTTTTAAATTTTGAGGCTGATAATAAATACGAGGCGATTGCTGTTATGTCCAAAAAAGCAAAAGATTTAAAGCTTGTACGCGATCATCGCTGGCTTTATGAGGTTGTTGTGGCTCGTGAAGAGCTTGTATCTACTGCTGTGGGTGAAGGTGTGGCAATGCTACATCCACGTCATATGCACCCAACAAAGATCAAAACACCATCGATTTTGTTTGGCAGATCTGTGCAAGGTGTTGAGTTTGATGCACCAGATAATCGTCCTGTAACCTTGTTCTTTATGCTTATTTTGCATACAGATATGCAGCATTTATTTTCATTATCATTTATATCAAAGTTCTTAAAAACAGGAGATAATTTAGAAAAGCTCACCAAAGCTGATAGCCCAGAAGAAATTATGGCTCTATTTGAAGCTTACGATGCTACTCAACCTATCGACAAATAAGAGGTCGTAAATATGCCATTAGTTAGAATAATTATTGGAAGTCAATCTGACTTGCCACATGCTGTGAAAGCTGTGGAACAATTACATGCTCTTGGTATTGATAACGATATGTACACAGCTTCGGCTCATCGCACACCCGAGCGCGTAAAAAGCCTAATAGAGGCTGCTGAAAAAGATGGTGTAAAAGTTATTATTGCTATGGCAGGTATGGCAGCACACTTGCCTGGTGTAATAGCTTCAATGACACTTTTGCCTGTGATTGGCGTACCGCTTTCTGGTTCTGCACTTGGCGGCACTGATGCTTTGTATTCTGTTGTGCAAATGCCACCTGGTATTCCTGTTGCAACTGTGGCTATCGATGGTGCAAAAAATGCGGCTTTATTAGCAGGGCATATCATTGCATTGAGTGATAGTAAAGTAAAGGAGTCTTTAAAGAATTTTCGTAAAGATTTCTATAAGTAATTATAGCATAAGTTGTTGAGGCGTTTTGTGCGCCTCTGCAAGCTATAAAGAGGGTTTAAACTTTTAGTATTTTATATTTTAGAGGGGAAATATGTTCGCTCGCTCGATTTCCTATACTTTAAATGGTATAGATGCAGAAAAATTAATTATCGAATGTGATGTAAAGCACGGAGCTATGATGTTTTTGATGGTTGGATTGCCTTCGAACTCTGTGAAAGAAAGTAAAGATAGGGTAGAGGCTGCAATAATAAATGCAAGCTTTAATTTTCCAATGAAGAAATATGTTGTAAATCTTGCACCTGCTGATCTCAAAAAAGATGATGTAGGGCTTGATTTGCCCATTGCTATTGCTGTATTGGCTGCCACAAAGCAGGTGAAAAGTATGAAGCTTGAAAAACTCGCCATAGCAGGAGAGCTCTCGTTGGATGGTGAAGTAAGACCTATCAGAGGTGTTTTACCTATGGCTTTAGCTGCCAAAAAAGATGGCATGGAAGGCATAATTGTGCCAAAAGAAAATGCTTATGAAGCGGCTATGATCGAAGGATTGAGCGTTTATCCTGTTGAAGATCTGAGGCAGACTGTAGAGTTTTTAGAAAATAGTATAAATATTGAGCCGTGTATTGTAGATACAGAAGAAATCTTCTCTTTTTTAAATTTTGGGGCTGATGATATGTTTGACGTTAAAGGCCAATATCATGTGAAAAGAGCTATGGAAGTGGCGGCAAGCGGCGGACATAATCTTTTGATGATTGGACCTCCTGGCTCAGGAAAAACTATGATTGCTCGAAGATTACCATCGATTATGCCAGAGTTTACTATGGATGAATCGCTCGAAACAACAAAAATATTCTCTGTGGCTGGACTGCTAACAGGAAAAAATAAAGGAATTATCACAAATCGACAGTTTAGATCGCCACATCACACAATCTCAGATATAGCACTTATCGGCGGAGGAACATATCCAAAGCCTGGAGAAGTATCTTTGTCGCATAATGGCGTCTTGTTTTTGGATGAATTACCTGAATTCAAAAAATCCGCTTTAGAAGTACTTAGACAACCGCTCGAAGACGGATTTGTTACTATTGCACGAGCTACACAAACTCTCTCCTTTCCTGCAAAATTTATGATGATTGCCTCAATGAACCCCTGCCCATGCGGCTATCATGGCTCTCACATAGAAGGGCATTCATGCAATTGTGCACCGCAGCAAATTGTTAGATATCGTTCAAAGGTTTCGGGTCCTTTGCTCGATCGTATTGATATTCATATTGAAGTACCTCAAATGAATTACAATGAACTGATGGCGGCACCAAGCGGCGAAAAGTCTGTTGATATTAGAAAAAGAGTAAATCAATGTCGAGCTATTCAATTGGAGCGTTTTAAACATGAATCCATTTATAATAACGCTCAAATGACGTCAAAATTGATTAGAAAATATTGTGTTCTTGATGATGAAAGCAAAGAAATTTTGCGCATTGCTATGCAGAAAAAAGGACTGTCTGCAAGAGCTTATGATAGAATTCTTAAAGTTTCGCGTACTATTGCCGATTTAGATAATAGTGAGGGAATTAAGATGCAGCATATTAGTGAAGCTGTTAATTATCGTAGTCTGGATAGAAAGTATTGGGATTAAAGGAGATCTTTATATAATTTACAATTGCATGACTGTTTTGATAAAGAAAGAGTGCACACAAAATGAAAAGAAGAAAGTCAATACAAGAGCTGCGACAAGAAAGAACAAGAGACTATTATCGGCTTAAAAATAAAAAGAAAGATTATTGGCATATAATCAGGGTCTTGGCTTTTCTTGCTGCTTTATTAATTGTGCTTACTATTTTGATATATCTTGCCAAAAAAAAGGATTATTCGCAATATAATCTTCAAAGATATATCGAATTTCATCAGTCACAACAAAAAAAGAAAATAAAGAACCAAAACAAATGTTGGGACAATGCCTTGAGCTTGTCCAAAAAAAGCAGCATACCAACAAAACCCGTCCAGTTCCCAATAACGACAACATCTGTAGGGGCGAACCTATGTGATCGCCCAAATGCAAATACCATAAAACACAAAACAGATAAACAAAAACATACAAAAACACACGTGCTCGCAATTATCCCTAATTGCGAATGTAAAAGCTTGTAGTATCGCAGTTATACTTCGATAATTGGGTACTTTATCAACACGGCTTAATCAGCACGTCTGTCACAAGCAAACTTCTAATTCTTCACTGTGGCTCTCTGTGTTCCTTTGTGGTTAAATACTTAAAACCTCTTTGTGATCTTCGTGGCTTTTGTGGTTAAATAAAAAAGCTCGTTGTCGTTCGTTGTGAAAAAGCATTGAGACGGGATTGTGATTTCATTGAGACAGTCCCTTTGCCAATTGAGACGAAACAAGATAAAATCGTAAAAACTTATCAAAATATTACTAAAAACACCATATTTTGCCCTCAAAACATGCAGGATTCCCTTTACATTCCCTTTACACTCCTACTACACTCCTACTACTTCTCCAAGATAGCAGGGGGAGTGTAGGGGGAGTGAAGGGGAAATGTATAGATAGTCTCAATGGAGAGATGTTTAATTGGTTGGTTTTTTGGACAGGCACAATGC
>JAJBBH010000087.1 GCA_020532185.1 Candidatus Cloacimonadota bacterium
CTAAAGCCACATTACGAATACCAGCATCTAAAACATCTGAGATATTAGTATCATTAATACCACCGATACCGACAACTGGTATGCCATATTCATCGCTCATTTTCAAAACGTCATTGATTGGAGATAATCCCACAACTGGATCAGGTTTTTTCTTTGTAGGTGTTGCAAATAAAGGACCAAAGCCAATATAATTAGGTTTTTTTTGCAATGCTATTTGAGCTTGTGAAATGCTGTGTGTGGATAAACCGATAATCTTATTGTTAAGAATTCTAATTGCATCCTCTTTGCTCAAGTCATCTTGACCAAGATGCACCCCATCAGCATTTGATAGCTTTGCAATAGCGATATTATCGTTAACAATGAATTTTGTATTTGAGCCTTTACATATTGATTGAATATCTTTTGCAAGCTGCAACAGATCTTTATCAGGCATTTCTTTTTCTCGGAGTTGTAAGTATTTAATCTTATGTTTTACACATATTTCTGCTGCTTTTGTATAGGAAATTGTTGGATTGGTTAATATGATATAAAGCCCGAAGTCATTCATTGCTCAATTCCTTTGCAATAGATTCTGCAGCACTTTTACCTGATTGTAGCATACCTCCAAATATTGGTCCCATTCTAAAACTACCAAACACTCCATTTGCTGCCATACCAGATACATAAAGTCCAGGATATGCTTCTTTGGTATTTTCGATTGTACTTTTTTCACCTTCATCAATTGAGAGAGACATCTCCCCCATTATCATACCAGTTACGGTATTTAGTTTGATATTATTTTTCTGTGCAGTAATTTTGGCAATTTCAGATGGATGACCTGTGGCATCAAGAACTACTTTTGAACGTACCATCAACGGGTCGACATGCATATCCAACCTGCCGATAGGGGTCCAGTTTATTACAACTCCTGATACTCGATTATTTATAAATACGACGTCTTCAACTGATATACAGTTAAACACTTTAACTCCAGCCTTACTACTGTGATATATTAGTGATGAAGTTGCTTGAATAGAGTCTGCAGTGGCAAGGTCTTCGGAGATTTTTGTATATTTGATATTAAATTCTTCGAGAATATGCCATGCTTCTTTTTGGATAACAAGCTCATTAAACATCATTGCTCCGCCCCACATGCCACCGCCTGGTGAGAGTTTTGAATCAAATAGAGCGACTTTAAAACCTTTTTTAGCAAGACTTTCACTTGCTACCAGTCCTGATGGACCACCTCCAACAACTACGACATCAAGACTCAAAGCGTCTTGTAGCTTTTTGAAGTATGAATGCACTATGGCATTGGAAACTATAGCTTCCATTACTCCTCCTTTCATATTTGCAGTAATATCCTGCATTGGAGGGTAATAGGCATAGGTATGGGATTTATCTATCCTCCCTACGCCGGCATTACCCGGATCAGGTTCAAAGGGTTTAATCTCAGCCCTTGCGAGCACCCCTGTAGAAATTCTCTACATAATCAAAACAAATTTAATACTATAATATGTCAAGGAATAATGATCAATAAGATAATAAAAAGCTAATATTCGTATAAACCAAGACGGATAAACGTCATACAACTACATTTTTTTCAGATAATTTTTGTCTTATAAGTGGTACTTTTAATCTAAATACAAAACTTGCTATGCAACATAATAATGCTGATAAAAATACTGAGTTTTCCACACCCAAATACTTCGATGCAGTACCGATAAGAAGGCTACCTAATGGCAAGAATATCAAAAACGACATAGAATATATACTCATCACTCTACCACGTTTGTCTTCGTCAACAATACTTTGTATGATTGTATTTGATCCTGCCATTTGCATCATCATGCCTAAACTTGTTAAAAAAATCAATACCAAGCTCAGGTAATATATTTTTGAATAGGCTACTACCATCAGGCAAACTGTTGCAAAAAAGCCTAAATTTGATATGATTGTAGTTAAGCCTTTAGTGGTTTTGCGTGAAGCTAAATATATTGCTCCGCTAAATGCTCCTCCACCAACTGCAGACATTATCAAACCTAAAATTCGTGAATCACCACCAAATACTTCTTTGGCAAAATAGGGCAATATCACTGTATATGACTGCCCTAAAAGGGTGAACATGCTGACATTAAACAACAAATAACGTATAGGCTCAAACTCAATTACATATGAAAAGCCTTCTTTAAGATTGCTGAAAAAAGGTGATTTAATAATGTTTTTCTTTACGCTATCAATTTTCATGTTAAAAAGTGCTAAGAGCATAGCTAAGAATGATATAGAATTAATCAAAAAACAATACGCCTCGCCAATATGTGCTACTAAATACCCTGCAATACCGGGCCCAACTAATCGGGCTATATTAAACATGGCTGAGTTCAAACCTATCGCATTTGCCATTTTTTCTCTATCTTTAATTATATCGAATATAAAAGCATGACGAACTGGTGTTTCAAAAGTTTCTATCGTGCCTAAAATTAATGATAATAATACAATTTGCCATATTTTTACATCATTAAGTAACACAATTATAAAAAGAGCAAATGCTTGTATCAACATGCATATCTGTGAAATCTTTAAAATCTTATGTCTATGAAATTTATCGGCTATTACTCCAGCAAAAGGAGTTATAAACAATGATGGGATTTTACCTACAAAGCCTATTAAACCAAGCCATAAAACAGAGTCTGTCACTCGATATATAAGCCAACTAAGTGCAGTACGTTGAATCCAAGTGCCTATAAGAGAAGTACCTTGCCCCAAAAAATAGATTGAGTAATTCTTTATTTTAAAGCTATTGAAGACGTTGAGAAGTCTATTTAAATATTTATTCAATTGTAAATATTACCAATTCAGAGTGACTGCCAATACGTGCTGGAGGACCCCAAAAGCCATAACCACAAGATACGTAATAATAAGAATCTTCTCGTTTTATCAAACCCCAGCTATTATCAAAGACTTTTTTAGTAATTAAAGAAAAGGGAAACATTTGTCCATGATGTGTATGCCCAGAGAGGTACAAGTCAATAGGCAAGCCTTTTCCCTCTGCAAAAGATTTTGGTTGATGATCAATTAATATAGTAAACATACTATCTGATTGTGGAGTCAATAATTCTTTAATAGAAGCTCTTTTTTTCTTGTTCATATTTTCTGACACTATATCATCACGACCAACAACAATTATTTCGTCATTAATAGTAACAGAATTATCGTTTAATATTTTGATATTATACTTATTAAAATGATTAATAGCACTTTCAATACTTCCAATATATTCATGGTTACCAAAGACTGTATAGACACCATACTTGGTATTGATTGATTTAAGCAGCCCTCCGCTATCGTGGTAAGACAAATGTGAAACATCTTCAGTAAACACATCGCCTCCAAGTAACATAAAATCAACATCGTTTTTATTTACAATATCCACTAAGTACTTAACAGCATCAGGAAAGAATAAATCATTGATATGCAAATCTGATGCATAAGCAATTTTATAAGGTCTGTTAAGTTTTTTATAAGCAGAGCTTTTAATTGTTATTTCTTTTACTTTTGCTGGTTTAGCATTCTTAATGCCTATCAAAGTTAATACGGTAATAATCATCAAAAACAATATTGGTAAAATATATTTTATTACATAAATAGAGCTAATTGATTTAAACACAGTTGGTAAGCAGTACTTAAATATAAGGTAAAATACATCAAATGAAATTAGAATAAAAAGAGCATATACCATTATTATTAGCCATATTGAGCCGATTTGTCCAAATATCTTCACAAATGGTGTAGAATGTATTTTGTCAAAAATACGATAGAAGAAATAAGAAGATGCAAGAACGATAAAAGTAGCGAGGTAGATATTTTTTACAAGTGGGTTGTTATTGAATATCGGAAGTAAATGTCTATAAATATAATAATTAATTGAACTGTAAACAACAATCACCACAGAAAAGAAGATTAGAAACAAAAGTACTCCTAAAAGTTATTATAAAAGTTTTTTCAAATCTCCTGTAATACGATCAACTAATATTAACTCAATTCCAGCCTCTTCAAGCATTTCTTTAGCCAATTTATCAGGATAATCTTCAGCAATATAAATACTATTAATCTCGGCATTTATAAGCATTTTTGCACATATTGAGCATGGGTGATTAGTACAATACATTATTGATTTATCTATAGTTGTTCCATTTACTGCTGCTTGTATAATCGCATTTTGTTCCGCATGCACACCTCTGCATAATTCATGCCTCTCGCCTGATGGTACTTTTAATTGCTCCCTTAAACATCCAGTTTCGCTACAATGCCTTATGTGCTTTGGTGCTCCATTATAGCCTGTAGACAGTATTTGATTATTTTTTACTATTAACGCACCAACTTTTCTACGCAAACAAGTAGCACGTTGTGAAACCAAAAAAGCCATTTCAATAAAATATAAATGCCACGAAGGTCTTTTATCCATTTTTATTTCCTTAAAATTAATAAAACCGCAACCCATTGAGAGTTGCGGTATTTGTTGAATATGTTTTTATGATAAACCTAAAATTTCACGTGCTTTAGCTGGGCTTGCAAGAGGTCTGCCATATTCTTTTGCGATACGTGCGATCCTTGCAACAAGTTGTGCATTTGAATCAGCCAATACGCCTTTATGATAAAAGATATTGTCTTCAAAACCAACTCTTACATGTCCACCCATTACGACAGCCATAATCGCACAGGGCAATTGCCATCTACCAACACCAGCCACGCCCCATGTTGCGGAGGGTATTTCTTCTTTTAAGTGTTCTGCCATATAAAGCAAGTTTTTTGGCTTTCCGCTCATACCACCAGGGACACCGAGTACAAATTGAACATGTAGAGGTGTATGTTTTATTACGCCTCTTTTAACAAGTCTTGCGACATAATCAATCATTCCAGATTCATAAACTTCAATTTCAGGTGCAACATTTACTTCTTCGAAATATGCTGCTAATCTCTCGATATCGGATGGACTGTTAACAAAAACTTCATCTCCAAAATTTATAGTACCTGCATTTAAAGTTGCCATATCTGGGCGTAACTTTAGTGGAGCCATTCTTTCTTCAAATGGTACTCCAACTGCTCCACCTGTACTCATTTGAATTATGATATCAGGTACAGCATTTCTGATTTGAGTAATAGCATCTTCAAATCTTTCAAGCCTTTGTGATGGTTCACCATCATCTTCTCTTACGTGCAAATGCATTACTACAGAGCCTTCTGCAAAACATTCTTTTGCTGTTTGAGCTTGTTCTGCGGGAGTAATTGGCAAGTTTGGTTGAGATTCTCTTGTAGTTTCTGCACCTGTCAGAGCTGTAGTCAATATTAACGGTTCCATTCTTTCTCCTTTATACTAAATATTTTTTTCTAACAACTTCAAAAGATTCTGCAATCATATCTGTAGCTTTTACAAGATCTTCATCTGTATGACGATAGCATATATAGCCATGATGATATGGTTGCAAGAATACATTTCTACGGATTAATTGGGTATAAAACTCAACCCTTAATTGTTTATACAAACCTTTTTCATCTTTATCAAAAGTAATAAATGGCATCCATGGACCGCCACTAAATGTAGCAGGAACTCCTGATTTTGTGATGATATCATTAACTCTATCAGCAAAGGCATTGCCTTTTTCTACAATTACGTCTATTACTTTATTCTTTTCTAAAAAATCAATGGTTGTTAATGCTGCAACTTGTGCATCACTATTAGGGAAGAAAGTAGAGCTTAAAAACACATCTTTTTCAAGTGTTTTCATAATATCTTCTCTACCTGCAACAACACCAATAGGCCAGCCGTTTGCAATAGCTTTGCCAAATACTGATACATGAGGGGTTACTCCAAATAATTTTTGTGCTCCGCCCATATCAACTCTAAAACCTGTTCTAATTTCATCAAATACAAGCACACTGCCATATTGCTCGGCAATTTCTTTTAATCCTTCTAAAAAGCCTGGTTTTGGCATTTCAACATCATTTGCAAGTGGATGACCAAGAGGAGTAATCATAATACATGCAACATCTTTACCGTGCTCTTTCATTAAGTCTTTGACTTGGTCTAAATCATTGTATTCAAACTCATAAACGTCTTCATAAAACTTTGTAGGAATACCACCCTTAACTTCTACACACCAATCATGCCAACCATGATAGCCACAACGCAAAACTTTTACTCTATTTGTATATGCACGTGAAATCCTAACAGCTGTTGTAGTAGCATCAGAGCCAGTTTTTACAAAAGCAGCCATTTCGCATGATGGAATGATTTCTTTTAATCTTTTGACCAATGTATTTTGGTATGTTTGTGTTAATGAAAAACAAAAACCTTTTTCTTTGATTTGTTTAATTACTGCATCGTCGATTTCTTCTTCACGATGCCCAATAATAATAGGACCATAAGCACAGAGCATATCGAGATATTCGTTGCCATCAACGTCGATTACTTTACCGCCTTTTGCTGACTCAAAAAAGATTGGATATTCTCCTGGTACAAAGTTGTAAGGTCTTCTAATACCGGCAACTGCTCCAGGTACTAATGTCAATGCTTCTTCATAAAGCTCGTTTGTTTTCTTTAAATTTAATTTCTCCGCCATGTTTAGCTCCTTTTATTTTAATTTATTTCCCCTCATTGCTTAAATACACTCTATATTTCATTTTTTTTACTACTAATTACAACTAAATATTTCTTTTTAATTTTGTCAATATATTAAATGATTCTTGACTAAATAGTAGTCTATCTTCTATAATACAGTACTTTGTCACGCCAAACAGATTTTAAATTGCTATTTAAATAGAACTTAATTATTATTAATGAATACAATTAATGGTACCTCTTTATAACAAAAATCTTATTAAAACAGTTGATACTCTCGACTATATTTTTAAAATATTTGTTGTTTGCTAATCTATTTTTTACGTAAATATTTGTTTACTTTTTATAAATAATTAATTAAAAACATACAATCAAGAAGTAAAAATGATTTCGTTATTATCTTTATCATCCCGTTAGCATCCCGTTACCATCCCGTTACCATCCCGTTACCATCCCGTTACTTTCCCCTTGCTATCTTGGAGAATCAATGGGTTTTTAAAGGGAATCAAAGATGTTTCAAAGCTGCTCAATCATATATATTTTTCTGTTTTCTTTGCAATACCGATATGCAAATCAGTATACACAACAAGTTCTGCTTGACAAATATATAATCATTTTAAAAATGAAATATATTTAGATACAATTAAGGGAGATATAAATAGATGAAAAATCCAATACCACGTTTAGCAGCAATCCATGATTTATCTGGTTTAGGCAAAGTCAGCTTAATGGTAGTGATACCTATTTTATCAACAATGGGTGTGCAAGTAACACCACTTGTGACAGCTGTATTATCTTCTAATACTGAATATGCAGATTTCAAGATGCTTGATTTGACTGAGCAAATGACAATGTTTTTTGAACATTGGAAAAATGAAGGCATCAAACTTGACGCTATCTACAGTGGGTTTTTGGGCTCAGATAAGCAAATTGATATAGTCAAAGAATTGATAGATTTTTATAAGCATGAGGAGCTATTAGTCGTGGTTGACCCTGTTTTAGGTGATGATGGTAAGCCATATGCACCAATGTCATTAAAACTTATAGAAGAAATGAAAAAACTAATCTGTAAAGCAAATTTAATAACTCCAAACACAACAGAAGTATGTTTATTACTCGATGAACCATATAATAGTCAACCAAATATCGAGCAAGTAAAAGAATGGGCTCTGCGTTTGTCCGAACAAGGACCTGAAAATGTAGTAATTACAGGTGTACATAACGAACAAAACCCCCATTTAACAGGCGTTATCGCATATACAAGATCAAATTCAAAGTTTTGGAGAGTGAGTTGTACGTATATTCCTGCTTCATATCCAGGTACAGGTGATATTTTTACAAGTGTAGTAACTGGCAGCTTATTACAAGGAGATTCCTTACCTATCGCGATAGATAGAGCTGTTCAATTCACCTCTCAAGCCATACGTAGCACATTTGGTAGAGATAGAAATATCAAAGAAGGAGTTTTGATAGAAAAGGTTCTTGATGGCTTAAAATCGCCAATTTTTGGTAGTAATTACGAAATTATTTAAGAATATACAGAAAAATAGAAATTGTCTATTGACATATTTTTTATGTTTATAAAAATGGTAATCTAAGCTATAAATATAGGGGGATTAGATGGATTGTAATAAATTAATAGCTTTAGCTTATGAAGAAGATATAGGGACAGGAGACTTAACAACACAGTACTTAGATTTGCCAAAAAAAGAATCAACAGCACACCTAATCGCAAAAGAAAATGGTATTATTTGTGGTTTAGATGTGGCAAAAACAGCTTTTCATTATATCGACTCAAATATCAGCTGGATCGCATACAAAAAAGATGGAGATTCTGTTACAAATGGCGATACAATTGCAAAGGTTACAGGCTATTCTTGTTCAATCTTGCAAGCAGAAAGAGTTGCATTAAACTTCTTGCAGCGTATGAGTGGCATTGCAACACTTACAAGACAACACGTGGATCTCATCAAAAAGTATGATTCTAAGCTATTAGACACAAGAAAAACTACTCCCTTATTAAGGTCTTTAGAAAAGTATTCTGTACGCGTAGGTGGAGGTTTTAACCATCGCTTTGGGCTGTATGATATGATTATGATCAAGGATAATCACATCGAGGCAGCAGGTTCTATTACAGAAGCTGTAACTCGTATAAAAAAACGAAATACAAGCTATAAAATAGAAGTTGAGGTAAAAAACTTAAAAGAGTTGCAAGAAGCTGTTGACTGTCAAGTTGACCGCGTAATGTTGGATAATATGTCAATAGAACAAATTAAAGAAGCAGTTAATATTTACAAAGGAGAAATTGAGCTGGAAGTATCTGGTAACGTAAAACTTCATACAATCGAATCAATCGCAAGTACAGGAGTCGACTATATTTCAAGTGGCTCTCTGACACATTCTTATCAATCATTGGACATAAGTTTATTATTTAAGGAGTAATATATGAATAAACAATTAGACATTCTAATACAAATGCAGCAAATAGACGATATAATTGGGAAAAAAGACATCTTGAAAAATGATTTGCCAAATAAATTAAGTGAATTGATTAGTAACGTAGATGTTTGTGAAGCAGAACTCTCTAAAATCTCAATAGAACTCGAAAGTAACAGAAAAAAACTTAAAGATAAAGATCTTGAAATAAGCACCCTCAAAGAAAATATAAAAAAGTATCATCTCCAACTTGATGCTATCAAGAATAATAAAGAATACAAAGCTCTTAATAATCAAATAGCTTCTTTAACTGAAAAAATTAGCAATTTGGAAGCTGAGTCAGTGCAAATGCTCGATGAGGAAGCAGCAATAGAAGGAAGAAAAAAAGAGTCTGAAGCTTGTTTGTTGAATGCTAAGCAAATTTTAAATGAAAACGAAGATAAGTTAAAAAAAGAGATAATTGAAGTAGATGAAGATATAGTAAAATTAAGAACCAAACGTAATGATTTGGCACGTGATATTCCTATGTCACTTGTCAAAAAGTATGCACAGCTAATCAAAAATAAAAATCGCAAAGCAGTGGTTTTCTTTAATGGTACATCATGCGGTGGCTGCGGATTCAATATAAGACCACAGCTGCTTATAGAAATCAATCAAAATGATAAAGTAAATTATTGCGAAAACTGTGGGCGAATAATTGCCCCAAATTCTGATAACTAAAATTTATATAGTGTGAAAAAAAGAGAAGACTAAATGTCTGCTCGCAATGCGAGAGGAAAGTCCGAACACCACAGGGCAAGATACTTCCTAACGGGAAGACACGGCAACGTGTAACCAGCTCCACAGAAACAAACCGCCCAATGCATGTCATTAGGTAAGGGTGAAATGGTAGTGTAAGAGACTACCAGTCATATCGGTAACGGTATGAGCTCGGAATGCTTTATCTGGTGCAATACCAAATAGGGGTAATTTTGTAGCAATACAAGCGAAATAGTCCGTTTTGTATATTACCCGGGTAGGTAGCTAAAGCCGTCTCATAATGAGCCTTAAGGATAGCGATATACGGCTGAGATGAATAGACATTGTTTTGCTTTTTACGCAAAATACAGAATTCGGCTTATTGTCTTCTCTTTATTTATTTTGCCCCCGTAGCTCAGTAGGATAGAGCAATTTCCTCCTAAGAAAAAGGTCAGCCGTTCGAATCGGCTCGGGGGCGCCATCAACTATCTTGAATAAGTGATTTCTTATTAATCACTCTTTATAATATAAATGTCGAAATAACGACACAAAGGTTAGGTATAAAATGTCTTATGCAAATATTTTAAAAGAATTAATGAAAGATGAAGCAAATCAATTTAGATTAATGTATTATGCAGAGATTAATCTAAGTTGGGGCAAAGTTCTGAAGACTATGGAATTAGAGTATAATGAAAACAATCTTGAAATCTTTGCAAATGCCTTGAGCTCTCATTTAGAGTATTTAAAAAACCCAAAATTTCAATATCATTCTAAAGATAGACCTCATGGTTTTACTGAAAATCATCAGGTTTTCTCCGAAAAATATTTAAGTGATATTGTTCTATACTTATTGAAACCAACCGATTTGACTAATAACCCATCTTTAGAGTTTGGTTATCAATCATTTAACTATAATATGCACTTTAAACGCAATTCATTTTCAAATATACTTTTACAAAATACTTTAAAATTCGAGACAAGTGTGCCTGTATATGCATTAAACATGAAAATGCATATACAATACAAACCAATAGCGAAAAAATCTTTTAATAGAGACAGCTTTAGATTTCCGCTTATGGTATTTATGATTTTCAAAAACTTTAGTAAAAGTGAATACAGTCTTGTTGAGCTTGTAAAACAACAATTGAATAACAGCAACCCAAACGCATTTTTTGTAATAATATGCGAATCAGTTGACAAAAACGCTATCAATCAATTTATGATCAATATAAAAGAATCATTAATCTTTAAAAATACAGCCGATAGTAAATATATAATCAATATAATTACCGAGTTTCACAATAAGATGTATAACTTTTTTAAAGAAAAGCAGATAGACTTCAATGAATATCTAAAAAATGGTTATTTTAAAGATGATATGACTTCGAAAAGTAAAACTTATAATAAAAAAAAATATACAAATAAAAATTATAATCGGAGGAATAATGAGCAATCAGCAAATTAAAGATGCTATGTTTGTGAAATTACCTAATGAGTTGCCACCTAAAAAGAGTTTCTTAGAAAACATAAGGCGAGCTCCATCAAGAGGATATGATTTAAACCAACATGAGACTCTTATTGCGTTAAAAAATGCATTGAGATACATTCCAGAAGAATTACACGATACTGTTGCACCAGAGTTTTTAGAAGAATTAAGAACTATGGGTAGAATTTATGGTTATAGATATCGCCCAGAGGGACGCATTTATGGTAAGCCAATTGATGAATACGAGGGGATTCCACAAGCTAAAGCAATGCAGGTTATGATTGACAACAACCTTGATTTTGATATCGCTTTATACCCATATGAATTAGTTACTTATGGAGAAACTGGTCAGGTTTGTCAAAACTGGATGCAATATCAGTTAATCAAAATGTATCTTGAAATAATGACAGAGGATCAAACTTTAGTTATAAACTCTGGTCACCCAATGGGGTTATTCCCCTCAAAACTCGATGCACCACGAGTTATATCCACTAATGGTTTAATTATCGGAAAATGGGATAACCCAGATGATTTTAAGAGACTTACCGCTCTTGGCGTAGCAAATTATGGACAAATGACAGCTGGTGGTTGGATGTATATTGGACCGCAAGGTATTGTACATGGTACATATATAACCCTTTTAAATGCAGGGCGTCAATATTTAGGAATACCTGCTGAAAAAGACTTGAAGGGTGTTTATTTTATTTCATCAGGCTTAGGCGGCATGTCTGGTGCTCAATCAAAGGCTGTTGAAATAGCAGGTGGTATTGGAGTAATTGCAGAAGTCGATAAAAGTAGGATTGATACTCGTCATTCGCAAGGATGGGTAAGCCTTGTATCTGATGATTTGAAGCAAATCGTTGACTGGATGAAAGAATATAAAGAAAAAGGCAAAGCAGTATCTATCGCTTATCATGGTAATATTGTTGACTTATTGGAATATTTTGACAAAAATAACGTAAAAGTTGAACTTATATCTGACCAAACTTCTTGCCATGCTGTTTATGAAGGTGGCTATACTCCTGCTGGCACGTCATTTGAAGAAGGTAGAAAGCTTATCAAAGAAGATATTAGTAAATTTAAACAATTGGTCGATAAGTCGCTTATTCGTCATTTCAACGTAATTAAAAAACTTACTAAAAAAGGTTCATATTTCTGGGACTACGGTAATAGTTTTATGGCATCCATCTTTGATGCTGGTGAAAAAAGCATTGCAAAAAATGGTGTAGATACTAATGAAGGATTCATCTGGCCCTCTTATGTTGAAGATATTATGGGACCAATATGCTTTGATAATGGCTATGGACCTTTCCGTTGGGTGTGCTTAAGTGGAAAAGATGAAGATTTGAAAAAAACAGATATAGCAGCTATGAACTGCATTGACCCTGATAGAAGCCCACAAGATCGAGATAATTATCATTGGATAGCAACAGCAGAAGAGAATAAGCTCGTAGTTGGAACAAAAGCAAGAATCCTTTATGCAGATGAAGAAGGACGTATCAAAATTGCACTCAAATTTAATGAAATGATTCGGAAAGGCGAGATAGGGCATGTAATTCTTGGTAGAGACCACCATGATGTCTCTGGCACAGATTCTCCGTTTAGAGAAACATCCAATATCTACGATGGTAGCAATGTAACTGCTGATATGGCAACACAATGCTTTGCTGGTAATGTTGCACGTGGTATGACTTTAGTTGTATTGTCAAATGGAGGCGGTGTCGGTATTGGGCGCTCAGTTAATGGTGGTAATGGTATTGTGCTTGACGGCAGTAAACGTATGGATGAAGTAATCAAATCAGGACTTTCATGGGATGTTATGGGCGGTGTTGCTCGAAGAAACTGGGCACGAAATGAAAATGCTATCAAAACTGCAACTGAATGGAATATCAAACATCAAGGACAAGGTCATATTACTATACCATTTGCTTGTGACGATGATTATTTAAAAACATTAATATAAGTTATCAAAGGCGGGTTTCCCGCCTTTTTTAATATGTAATTGTTGATAAAATTCATATTGATAAACTTACAACTGAGAAAAATATAATAAAAAAACATTGACAAGTTTATAGTATATATCAGAATTGCATTTAATAAAACCTTTAATCGTACCCTGTGAGGTAGAAAGGATGGAAAATATGCTAAGTAGAGCACCCTGAGCGACTCCTAAGGAATACTTTTTTTAAAATTTAATTAAGAAAAATTACAATTAGGAGGAAAATAATGAATAACAACTTTAGCCTGCTTGGCAGAAATCTTTATGACTTAGATGATTTTACAGAAGAAGAAATAATCAATATTCTCGAAGTCTCTAAAGTGATGAAAGAAATAAATTCACGAGAATATAAAAAATTACCAACACTCAAAGGAAAGACAATCTGCACGCTTTTTGTTGAAAACTCTACACGTACAAGAATGTCCTTTGAACTTGCAGCAAACCGTTTAAGTGCTGATGTAGTTACTTTTGAAGCTACTACTTCATCATTACAAAAAGGAGAGAGTTTACAGGATACTGTTACAACTTTAAATGCTATGGGTATCGACCTTTACGTTATAAGACATAGCTGTGCAGGAAGCCCTCAGATAGTTAACAAACACTCAGGAAAACCTGTAATGAATGCAGGAGATGGAAGGCATGCACATCCAACTCAAGCTTTGCTCGATATGTACTCAATTTATGAGAAAACTGGCACAATAAAAGGCATGAAAATAGCTATTGTTGGAGATATTGTAAATTCACGAGTTGTACGCTCTAATCTCATTGGAATGATTAAATTGGGTGCCGAAGTAACTGTCTGTGGACCACGTACTTTAGTACCAAGTCATTTGGAAGAAGTGTATGGCTGCAAAGTTACTTATGATCTAAAAACAGCGTTGAAAGATGCTGATGCAGTGATGGGTTTAAGAATGCAATTAGAAAGACAGACAGAAGGTTTATTCCCCAGTTTAGAAGAATATTCCAAGCATTATGTATTATCCAAACAAACAATAAAATGGGCAAAAAAAGATGCACTTGTTATGCACCCTGGACCAATGAATCGTGGTGTAGAAATATTACCAGAGCTTGCAGATAGCTCACAAAGCATTATTTTAGAGCAGGTATCAAATGGTGTAGCAGTGCGTATGGCATTGTTATTCTTAATTTTAGGTGGAAGATTTTAGGAGGTTTACATGAAAATATTAATTAAAAATGCGAATGCTTATATTAATGAAACTTGGGTCGATACAGATGTATTGATCGATAATAATAAAATTGCAAGAGTTGAGAAAAATATTAAAGATGATGCTGATAAAATAATTGATGCTACAGGCAAAAAGCTGATTCCTGGATTTGTAGACTTGCATTGCCATCTCCGCGACCCAGGACAAACTTATAAAGAAGATATTCATACAGGCAC
The DNA here is from genome assembly GCA_020532185.1 of Candidatus Cloacimonadota bacterium. Classification (GTDB taxonomy): domain Bacteria; phylum Cloacimonadota; class Cloacimonadia; order Cloacimonadales; family WRIO01; genus JAGOCT01. The sequence continues at coordinate 14,660 of JAJBBH010000087.1, forward strand.
AAAAGCCGCTGCCAAAGGTGGCTATACTACTATCTGTGCAATGCCAAATACTGAGCCAACTATTGATAATATAGGAGAAGTTGAATATGTTCAACGAAAGGCAAATGATCTGGGACTTTGTAAAGTAAAAGTAATTGGAGCATCAAGTAAAAAACTCGAAGGCAAAGAAATAGCAGAAATTGCAACTATGAAGGAAGGCGGTATAGTCGCTGTTTCAGATGATGGTGCATGTGTTCAAAATGCCAAATTGCAATCAAATATAATGCTGTACGCACAAAACTTTGATATACCCGTCATTGTTCATGCAGAAGATTATAATATGGCAGGAAAAGGTCAAATTGCAGGTGGGAAAGTTGCTACGAAATTGGGATTAGCTGGAATACCCGCTCTTGCTGAAGAAATCATCATCGCCAGAGATATCATGCTTGCTGAATCAACAAAATGCCACCTTCATATTGCTCACTTATCAACAGCTAATTCAGTAGATATGATACGTATTGCCAAAAAAGAAGGTATTAAAGTGACTACAGAAGTAACTCCTCATCATTTAATATTTAATGAAGAACGACTTGTATCTTTTGACACAAACTTCAAATGCAAACCAGCAATACGATCTGAGAAAGATCGACAAGCATTAATTCAAGGACTTATAGATGGAACAATTGATATGATTGCTACTGATCATGCTCCGCATGCTGATTTTGAAAAAGATAAAGAATTTGACTTTGCACCTTTTGGTGTAATAGGATTTGAAACAGCATTTGCTGGTTTATACACTCACCTTGTGATGAAAAATCTTATTAGCCTTGAATTATTGATAGATAAGCTATCCGTTTCTCCTGCTAATTGGCTAAAACTTAATGCGGGAGCTATTGAAGTAGGCCGATGTGCTGATCTTGTTATTACTGACCTTAACAAAACAATAGACATCAATAAAAACACAATATTGTCAAAATCAAAAAATTCTCCATTCTTAGGTGAAACGCTATACGGAAAAATTGATATTACAATATGTGAAGGGAAAATCACATATAATGCAGATGAATAATGTTACAACTCAAAAGGAGGAAGATTGAAAGACCATATTGGAATCGTTGTAAATAATAAAAAAATAAATGAGCTATACAACGTTATATCTGTTCAAATAGAAAATGCTAATCTTGGAACACCTGGACAATTTTATGAGTTAAAAGTCAAATATTCACAGAGAATGAGAATACCAATAAGTATTTATAATATCACAGACAATGTTGTAGAATTTATGGTTAAAATAGTCGGTGATGGGACAAAAGAGCTCACTCAATTAAAAGAAAAGGATACTATTATGGCATTGGGACCATTAGGTAATCCTTTTACTCCTCCTCAAGCTGATCAAAACTGCTTAATATTATCTGGTGGTGTTGGATATGCACCCTTTTATTATTTTAAAAAACACTATCCAAAAGCAAACATCACCTGGTTTCACGGTGGGGCTAATAGGAATGAAGTTTTTGAAGCAGATAGAATATTTACAAATGATGGATCAATAGGTATTAAAGGCTTTGTTACAGCAGATTTGCATGAATACTTACAAAACAACAAAGTGGATAGAATACTAACCTGTGGACCACGTATAATGATGAAAAATATAGCAAATATTGCATTGCCCTTTGTAAAAGATATTGAGTGCTCACTGGAAGAATATATGGCTTGTGGTATTGGTGTATGTTATGGTTGTGCTGTTAAAGTTAAAACAGCAAAAGGTTTGGTTTATAAAACCGTGTGCAAAGATGGGGCAATATTTCAAGGAAGTGAGGTGATCTGGGATGAATAGGCTTGCGACAAAGTTAGGTAAAATAAACTTTAACAACCCAATAACTGTTGCATCAGGAACATTTGGATTGGAATGTGCTAATTTTTATAACATCAATAAATTAGGTGCTATAGTCACTAAAACTATTACACCTGAAGAAAAAATTGGCAATCCAACACCAAGAATTTATGAAACAGAATGTGGTTTGCTCAATTCAATAGGATTGCAAAACCCTGGTATTGACGAATTTTTGAAATATCATGTAAAAGAATATAAAAACTTCTCTGCCCCGCTTCTAGTTTCATTTTCAGCATCGACAATTGATGAATTTGCAGAAATGCTTATCAAGCTTGAAAAAATCGATTATATTAAAGGTTATGAAGTAAATGTGTCATGCCCTAATGTTGAGAATGAGGGGCTTGCATTTGGGATTGATGCTAAAATCGTTTATGAGCTTACAAAACGTTTGTCCAAGTTAACCGAAAAAGAGCTAATTATCAAATTATCTCCCAATGTTACTGATATTGTAAGTATAGCCAAAGCAGCTGAAGAAGGCGGAGCCAGCTCTGTCGCCCTGATAAATACGCTTTTAGGCATGGCAATAGACTGGAAAACAGGTAAATCAATGATTAAACGAGGTGTGGCTGGTTATAGTGGCACTGCTGTAAAGCCAGTGGCATTACAGATGGTTTATAAAGTATATCAGGCTTTATCTATACCAATCTTAGCAATGGGAGGCATACAGAACTATAAAGATTGCTTGGAGTTTATTTATGCTGGTGCGTCAATGCTCTCTATCGGCACAGCTCAATTTTGTGACCCTTGTTTGCCTATTAAAATAATTAATGATTTGCATAACCATTTTACACAAAACAATATAAACATATCTGATATAAAAGGGAAGGTTTGGGGAATAGATTGATTTTAAATGAAATATATGATTCATTATCAAAGCATTATAAAATCGACGACTGGTGGAAGGCTGATAGCATAGATGAAGTGATAATTGGTGCAATTCTTACGCAAAATACCAATTGGAAAAATGTTGAAAAAGCAATAGCTGTACTCAAAGATAACAATATCTGTAGCCTTGAAGGGGTAATCAAAACTAATGAAGACGTATTGTCTGAACATATTAGGGCTTCTGGTTTTTTTAAAATTAAAGCAAAAAGATTGAAGGCAGTAGCTGAGGGATTACATGATATTTCGTTAGGCAAGTATACACTTGATGATCTGAGATATTATCTGTTATCTCTGCATGGTATTGGCAATGAAACGGCTGACTCTATTCTTTTATATGCATACAATTTACCGAGCTTTGTCATCGATGCATATACTATGCGAATATTCTCAAGATTGGGTTTAATCGATAAAAAAGACAAATACAATCATGTAAGAAAATATTTTATGAATAATATTGAGCAAGATATTGGTTTATACAAGTACTATCATTCACTTTTAGTAACTCTTGCAAAAGAAGCCTGCAAAGTAAAGCCTCTATGCAACAATTGCCCTATTAAAAAGTACTGTAAATATTGGAGAGATAATGAAAGCATTGATTCAAAGAGTAAGTGAAGCAAGCGTAACTGTCGATGGCAGAATTATTAGCTCGATTGACAAAGGACTTCTTGTGCTTTTAGGTATACATCATGATGATAAAGATGAACATATTGATTGGCTAACTTCCAAGATTATTAATTTAAGGATATTTGAAGATAATGAAGGAAAGATGAACCTATCTTTAAACGATATTAATGGAGAAATATTACTTGTTTCTCAATTTACACTTTATGCAAACTGTGATCGTGGCAGACGTCCTGATTTCATACAGTCAGCCAAACCCGATTTTGCTAACGATATGTATGAAAGGTTTGCTAAAAAACTAAAATCGATAGGAATACCTGTTAAACTTGGTATATTTGGTGCAGATATGAAAGTGGCATTGATAAACGATGGACCTGTGACAATAATGTTGGAAAAATAACAGCTTTAATAGATTTTTAATATCATAATTTTTGTTAACTATGTTAAGATAACAGAATTGATAAAGATCACAAGTCGCTCTAAAGACTTTTCAATCTCCTCATATATTTCACAAATTTACAAAACGTTTCTCTGTTTTTATTTGATTTCAAATTCAGTTGTAACAGTAACCGAGATTTGTTTTTGTCTTGTTGACGTATTGTAGATACCATAAGATTGCACTTCTGTTGATAATGGTTCTGTAATTTGGAAGACTCCCACTCGTGCACTAAGAACCTTACCAATTTTATTGCCTCCACTTTCAGCAACTTTATTTGCTCTTATTCTGGCGTCTTTGGTGGCTTCCGCTATTATGTTATGTTTAAGCTGCGGCAATTCCGAGATATAGTACTCAATTGTTGAGTTTCGGGTTTTAACTCCTCGTTCAAACAAAACATCAGGCTTGTTATTTACATATTCAATAAACTTAAAAAGACTGGTATCTTGAATTGTATAAATAACGGTTTGTTCTATGTTATAACCTATTATCTGACCTGATTGACTATAGTTTGAATAAGTATACGGGCTTCTGATTGATAGGTTCTCGAGAGGTAAATTAATCTGACTAAGATATGACTTAAAACTATCTAAGGTTTTGGAGATCTTTTTATAACCATTACCCAAATCGTTAATTCCAGTGTTTTCATAAAAGCTAACTTGCCATCTTGCAATATCAGACGGGTATTCCATGCTTGCATATCCGACAACTCTAACTGAGTTTTTGTGATATTGTGCGTTATAGAAAAAAAGTCCAAAAATAAAAGCTGAGAGTATTATACTAATGCTAATAATTACTCCGATTGACTTACTCATTATGTCCTCCATTTTTTAAATATATGATTTATTATGTTTACTGGTGTTATAGCTGCGGTTTCGTATATTTCATTTAGACAATCGGCAGTATGCCCCATTAGATATGCAGCACTATAAGCAGAGTGAAATAGATTTTCTTTTATATCTTTACTTGATTTTCTATTTTGAGCCACGAAAGATGATATAATGCCAGCCAAAACATCACCACTACCTCCCGTTGACAAACCATCATTACCTTTTGAAACAATCTTTACACGTTCTTTATAAGCACAAAGGCTTGTTGATGACTTGAGCAAAACAGGTATATTATATTGTTGTACAAATTCTTTTAAATAAACTAATTGGTTCTCTATCATATCATTAAGATTGTGATTAGACAATCTGGAAAACTCAGCAAGATGAGGAGTAAGTAAAATATTAGCATTTATCATTGTTTGCATTAAATCGCTATTTTTAGAAACAATATTAAGTGCGTCAGCATCCATAATAACTGGAATATCAATAGCGATTTTTAGCACTGTTTTAACGAGTAATAAGCTATATTCACTGATACCTATACCAGGTCCAATTAAAACACAATCCATAGATTTTAAAAGTTGTTCTAATTCATCGCAATTAGGATTTCCATTTTTTTCAGGGATACTAATCTTAATTGCTTCTATCAGAGTACCATCATATCTGCCTTTTAAAGAGCTGGGAGAAAATAAGTAGACCAATCCAGCACCTGACTTGATACAGGCTCGAGCAGATAATATAGCTGCTCCTGTATATTGTTCAGATCCAGCAATAATAGCAACTTTCCCATAATCTCCTTTATGGCTTAAGATTGATCGTTTGGGATAAATAACATCGCTTTCTGTTACTAATCTAACATTAGTGTATTCATTATTTATTAGGGTTTTAGGTATACCAATATCGATTATTTCTATAGTACCGCAATTTTCTTTTCCTTTATATATTAAATGCCCATACTTAAGAAAAGCAATACACAAAGTATAATCAGCTTTGATCGCATTTATACCAGCAGAGCCAGTATTAGCACAAAGACCTGATGGCAAATCTATTGAAATAGTAAGATAAGACTCATCATTAATCTTTTGAAAAAGTTTTGAGTGAATATCTGACAACAAACCAGAAAATCCAATACCAAAGACAGCATCAACACAAACAGAATCGGTAAAGTCTTGTCCATTAATCTCGTCAATATTCTTAATGCTAATCATGCTAATACCTAAATTAATACATGCTTCATAATTATTCATTGTTTCGACAGAAAATTTATTAATATTTCCTACAAAAACTATTTTTACATTAAAAGATAGTTGATCAAGCCAGCGTGCAATAACAAAACCATCTCCCCCATTATTACCATGTCCACAGATAATATAAATATTATTATATTTATTCTTTTTCAAAAGAATATCTTTTATTTTATCTGCACATGATTTACCTGCTAATTCCATTAAAAACAATGAAGTTCTTTTTAAGAAACTAAAGGTATTATAATCTAATTCTTGCATTTGATTTTGGCTTAATACAATCAACTTTCAACCTCATTTTTGTAGTGTTTAATTATATTCCACACTTTATCCATTTCTTCGAGACTGGATTTTTGCAAATCAATTTGGTGGTCTTTATAGTATTGCTCGAGTTTTTTAAATCTATTAGTAAATTTTTCATTACTCTTACGAAGTGCAGTATCAGCATCAAAGCCAAGTTTTCTTGATAAATTAACCAGAGTAAACAATAGATCTCCAATTTCCTCTTCAATATTATCATCATTATTAGAGTTGATTGCTTGCAGCAGTTCATTTTTCTCTTCAACAAGCTTCCCAAATACTGGCTGAGAATCTTGCCAATCAAATCCTATAGCAGCGGCTTTTTCTTGTGTCCTTTGTGCTACTATTAATGACGACATTGATTTTGGAATACCATCGAGGATTGACTTTCTTTGCTTTTTCTCCTCCATTTTTATCATTTCCCAATTTTTTTTAACTTCATTAGCATCGGATGCATTATTGTCTGCAAATATATGCGGGTGACGTCTGACGAGTTTCTCAATAATTTTTTTGAAAACATCATCATCAGAGAACTGTTTCTTTTCTGCAGCAATATTAATCTGCAAACATATATGCAATAGCAGGTCGCCAAGCTCTTCAGATAAATCTTCGTAATTTTCATTATCAATTGCTTCAATAGATTCGTAAAGCTCTTCAATAAAATTAGGTACCAATGACTTGCTTGTCTGAGCGTTGTCCCAAGGGCAACCAGTTTTTGGATGTCTTAATTGCTGTACTATTTCCATAAGTTTTTTAAAGTTATATTTCATGACATTCTTTCTAACTGTTTTATTATTGATATAATATTTGATTTGATTAAGTCGTCAACAGAAGATTTTGACAACGTGTTAAAAACTGATTTGAGAATGGTTTTGTCGACCCATTTAAAATTTACACAATAATAACTAAATAGATAAATAAGATAAAACCGTGCTCTATCATTATATATCAACTCTGAGAGTATTTGCATATGAGAAAATTCTTTTGATTGTGAGGTGCAGTAAATAATAAAATCATTTAAAATTTCATTTTCTTTGACAGATATAATTAATCTAATTAATTCAGATTTATTTGACGTTTGAGACTTACATATATTAAGCACCAATGCTTTGGTCAAAATAGGATCTTTTGATTTGATAACAGCCTTAATAATATTATATTCCATTTTGGTTACTTTTTCTAAATCATTTAATAAAAGAGCAATAATTAGCTCATTTTTTGGCATAATTTTCTCGAGGTTTTTCTCATAATCTTCTTTTAATTTTACTATATTTTGGGTATCGCTGGACGCTTTTAACTCTTTATCAAGCTCTTTTTTCAAATCTTCTACATAACTTGTATAGTCATCTTGCTCTAAGATCGTTTTTTTAACAAATGTATCAATGCTCTTTAATTCGTATTTTGAGTATTTTGTTAAAAACAATGTATATTCTCTTGAAAACCAATCATTTGTCAGCTTCCAAGTATTCTCTTCAAGCATGTCATCAATCATTTCAATAAATGGTTTTATAGGAATATCAATACCACGTTGCAGCTTTTCAATAGAAACATCTGCTGTCACTTTCACATATTCATCTCGATCAATACTAAGTTTTTTTAATATTTTCAAGCTATCTTTGAAGGGCAGGTTACCCAAGGCTGTAGCTAATGCAATTTTTAAACGAGGAGATGATGATTCTGTATACTTACTTAAAAGATTCATAACTTCTGGGTTGCCAGTAAAGCCAAGTGCTTTTATAACCTCTATTAATACTTCTTCTGATGGTGAACTCAAATACTTGTTTAGAATATTTATTGTTTTTTGATCTTCTATCATGGAAAGTGCTTCAATAGCAGAACGTTTTATATCAATTTCATCTGCTCTTATGAGCTCATCAAGAGCAGCCCATGCATTATCAGAGTTTTCTATAGTAATAATAGCACGATATATATGTGCTTGTACGTCAAAGGACACATAATCAATCTGTACTTTTATAAATTCATACAAAACTTCATTATTAGAGCGAATTATATAGTCAACAATATGTATTTTTGTATCATTATCGCCTTTATTCCATAAGTTTTGTATAAAACTATTATTATCTTCATGGTATATTTTGTCTAATGCTTTTAAGGCAATTCCGATATTTTGACTATTTTGAAAGGATGAGATAGTTTTTATTAGATTATAAGCTATTTTGTCAGGATAGTCATTTAATGCCAAGACAATTTCTTTATGTTCTGGATCATCCATACTAAGAGTATTTTTTTCTAATTGATCTATCAAATTTAGTTCATCGTTTTTTGCCATTATTATTGTTGCAATGGTTTTACATTTAAGAGAATTACTGTTATACAGTATCTTGATTTTGTCTTTTACTTCATTGTATGGCAATAATGAAAAGAAAACTGACAAATAATAAAGCTTGTTGTAAGCTTGACTTTCAAACAGATCGTCGATTATCTCGTTAGCAGCTATTTCATTATATAGATATAATTTAACAATTGCAAACCCTGCAACAAGAGCATTTTGGTCTTTACATAACATCAAAACTGTCTTAATTTGTTCAAGACCTGCTAATTGTATATACAAAATCTTTGCATATTGTTGTACCATTGTATGGTTAATTGTAAAGTATTTTGTAAGATTAATCCATGCATTAAAGTTACCGAGATTAATTAAAGCTTTTGTTCGTTCAAGCTCTAAAACAAAGTTTTTATCAAGTTCAATATTGCTCAATATATATATTGATAAAGGGTGATCGATATTTGCAAATGCTTTGATACCTTCAAGATATAGATTATTATCCCCATTTTTGAGCAGTTCAATTATTATTGGAATAACTTTTATAGTATTTAATTGAGAGAATATTTGAATCATGTGATATCTATTTTTTAATTGGATTTTTTGATGGATTTCAGTAAAAATCCTCAAACAAAAATCCTGGTTGAGAGAAGCAATAAAGTTCATTGTATATTCACTAACAAGAGCATTATTGTCCAATGCCATCTTTACAATTGTGATTTCATCATAATCATCTCTAAATAGATGTAAGGACCGTGCTAATTCTTGCCTAACTAAAACATCATTTGAATATGCCAAATCTTGGATATAAATACTTATATCATCACCTAAGCTTTTAAGAGATAGTATAGCTTGTATTGCTAATGAAGTTTTTTTGGACTTTACAAACTCTTCTAAAATAGATCTTTGATCTTCAATCTTTAATAAAGCTATCAATTTGCATATCATAATTTTAGATTCTAAATCTGAGTCTGCTGCAAAGCCTTTCAAATCTGGTATGTTTACTGTCAAAAGCTTTCTTAGATCGTCTGAAACATATTTTAACATAGAAATATTTTCTATCCATACTTTCATAAATGAGCTATAGTAATATGCATAGATTATTTTTTGTTTATCGTTTTCTTCTTCTTCAACAAGTTTTTGTATTTGTTCTGCGGTATTTGCATTTTTCTTTAATTTAAGATACTTTCTTTCTACTTCTAATTGAGCAACTTGTACATTTTCAACTGGTTTTTTCTTAGTTTGTTTGGCTAAATATTCAAAATTGACTTTACCACCAATCATAGAAAGTGCTTTTAGATAATAGTCTATTTCAAAATTTGCATGTTCAAGTCTTGAGTCAATGAGATCATGGAGTGAACGTGAGCTTTTTTCAAGGTTGTCTAATATGATGCTCTCTGTAATCATCTCAAATAGGGTGAGATTTAATTTCTTCGTAAGGTGTGAGTTTTCATTAAAATATAAATTATCGACAATTTTTGCGTCGAATCGTTCTTTTACAAATGGTTCTACCCACTCAAACCCTGGATAAAAATGACTCAACCAAATAAGATCATGGTAATAACTGTTCTTGAAATATGTATCAATCCATTTATTTACAATAGGTCTTGATAGAATATTTTGCATCTTTTCTACATCACCAAATTGAAAATTTGTAAAGCAAAAGAAGAAGTCTGGCTCGTAAAAATAATCTGATTGCAAATGCTCAATCAAGCTAATCTTTTCATCAAGGCTCATATCTAAAAAACCGAGTATTGTTAATAAACTCTCTTTATTTGGTGGTTCAAGTAAATAATTTTCATTAATAAAGTTAATTAAGAATTCTTCTCTGTTTGGACTCTTAGCTTGATAGTTTGATAAAAACTTTAAAACAATCTCGTTTAATTCTACTGTATCAAAGTAAAGGTTTTTATCTTCCTCAGCATATATTTCTTTTGACTCAGCGTAAATCATTTTCAGTTTTAAATACTTTTCATCAGTTGTATATAACTCATTTGGGTTTTCTATTGGTTTTTGCTGATTGGTTAGTATGCTTTTTAATCCTCTTCTTGCATTTTCATCGAGATACGTGTTTTTGACAAGCTTTTCTATATGCTTTTTTTCTACCCTATTCTTTAAATAAGTTAGTATATGTGATTGCATCTTTGATGGCTCTAACCATTGTAGAATATACTCTAAATGTAAGATCTCTAATTTGTGTTCTTGTAACAACTTTAGTATTATAGAATCTCTTACTTTTGGGTCTATCTCTGATATACTCAGCAGTTCATCAACTGCATCTAATTCAAAAAGTTTTTGAATGATTTTATGTGTATTGTTAGAATCAACGCGATAAGAGTTTAAAAGCCGCTGAGAGCTTTTAGAAAATATTGAACTTAAGGTGCTTAGCATTTTATTCCTTTGTTTAACTTATTTATGTTATAATTCTTTTCTTTTAGTCATTTCTTGCACTATATATGAAGCGACATCTGTTGAATATGAACCTGCTCCAAATCCTGCATCATATCCAAGCTCTATTGCAAGCTCATGAGTAATGCGAGGACCACCACAAATAAAAAGCATCTTATCTCTTAGCCCTTCAGCCTCAGCCATTTCTATAAGCTTTGTAAGATTTTGTATATGAATATTCTTTTGGGTTACTATTTGAGATACTAACACCACATCTGCATTCATTTCTCTGGCTTTTGATAAAAGATCTTCAGATAATACTTGTGCACCCATATTCAGGGCATTGAAGCTTCTATATCTTTCAAGTCCAAAACGGTGATTATACCCTTTCATATTAATTATGGCATCAATACCAACAGTATGAGCATCTGACTCAATACAAGCACCAATAATTGTTATCTTGCGACCTATGTTTTTGTCAACAAACTCGTCGGTTTCATCCATTGTCATTACTTCTGTATCCACAGTTTTTATTTTAATCTTTGTTAAATCAACATATGCCTTAGTGTTTCCATATGCAACTATATGGGAAAAGCCTTCTGATAGGTCACCAATATAGCATATTTCTATCTCTTCAAGCCCCATTTGTCTTAATAATATCCTTGCAGCCTCTTTACCAGTTTCATCAGCCTTTACCGGCATTGAAAAGGAGATTTGAATTCGTCCATCATTATTTGTGTCTCCATAAGGGCGTATATAACTTTGGTCAATTTTGTTTTGCATTTAATCTCCTTTTTAATTTATATTTAATTCTTGTTTTATTTTATCCATAAATGGATTGATATAGCTATCAGACTTTCGAAACACACCATCTAAGCCTTTTCCTGTAGTCTGAGTTCTTTTGATATCTGCAAATTCACCCTTTTCGAGTGCATTAAAGAATCCCTGCTCTGCAACACGCTTCAAAAATACTATCGCTTCATCAAGTACTTTTTCTGCTCTTTTATTTATAAATCCATCTTTATCTATAGAAATTTCTTTGTTAAAATCTTTTACAGCATTAAAGACATATTGTGCATTATCAATAGCCAAAGCCCTATCGGCAAGATGTGGAGTATGAACAGCCTCTGTAAGCATTCCCAATAACTGTACTCCCTGACCTGTCATTTGAGCAACCATATTAAACAATGCATTTATAACATAAGCTTCGAAAATATTCCCTGTAACGTGTTTTGTTGGAGGCATGTATTTGATTGGGGAATCTGGGAAAAGAGTTTTGGTCAAAAGTGCATGTGATAACTCATACATAAAAGAGTTTTCGATTGTTGGATCGATTTCAAACGCATGACCAATACCCATCTTTTCGGGTTTAACACCTGATAAGTGAGCAAAAGATTCATTTATAAGCTGAGAAGCAGTAACTGTATATGCCTTTTCAATAGCATCAGAAGTTGTGAGATAATTATCTTCACCTGTTTGTATTTCGATGCCAGCAATAGCGTTTATCATGCGTGAAAAGTATTGGTCTAAAAGTGTTCTTTGTGGATTAATATCTCGAAAGAGAATTCCATACATCGCATCATTTAGCATCAAATCTAATCTTTCCATTGCCCCCATTGCAGCAATTTCTGGCATACAAAGACCTGACGCATAGTTGGTTAAGCTGATATATCTGTTTAACTCTTCACCAACTTCATCCAGTGCTTTTCTCATTATTCTAAAGTTTTCTTGTGTCGCGAAAGTACCACCAAATCCCTCTGTTGTTGCACCATATGGAACATAATCAAGCAATGATTGTGCTGTAGAACGTATAACAGCAATAATATCAGCACCTTGCTTTGCTGCGGCTCTTGCTTGCAATGCATCTTCATATATATTACCTGTTGCAACAATTACATATAAAGAAGGTTTATTTCTTTCACCATATTTGGCAAAATATTCGTCTCTTGTGGCTTTCTGCTTTTTAATATGGGCTAACATTTTATCAGTTAGCTCATTCATAACTTTAATAGTTTTTTCAATTGGTTGCTGTATAATTTGTGTGAGTTCTATTTTTCCATCTTTGACATTTTCTGCCACTTCTTGTGCAGTTAATCCTGTAGACACCATAGCATTAGATATCCAATAAGCAGCACCTTTATCTAATGCATTTTTTTCTTTTAATTGATCTACTAAAAAGTTTGGCAGAGGTGTTCCATCGGCAAGTGCTCCGTCTATTCCCAATAATCGTAATACAGTTCTTTCAATAGTGACAGAGCTATAAGCATTTAGCAAGTCTTTAAGAGTGCTTGTGATCTGCTTTGCATACTCTCTTGCAGCCTCTATTTTCTCTTGTGGTATAGTTAATTGTAACAAGTCTCCTCCTTATAGATAATATGTAATCTATTATTTTATACATAGCTTTGTTAGTCAAGTAAAATTTATAGCATTTCGTCTTTATCTCACTTTGAACCAAAAATACTTTTTTAGTTTAACTTCTGGTATGTTTAAAAAAACATAATACCAACCTATAACACACCCGCTATACTCCTCCTGGTTCTCCAAGATAGCAAGGGGAGTGTATAGGGTATCATACGGAATTATAGTGCTTTATACTTTTTGTTAATTTTTACTAAAAAAGCTCTTTTTTAAATTAAAAAGTAATCATACTTGACAAAATTTTAGCACAAAATATATTGATTTTAGAAATATATTCGGAGGTTCATGATGATAATTGTAACGGGCGGTGCAGGATTTATCGGTAGCGTAATAGTTGATAGGTTAAACCAAGCAGGTATATCAGATATAGTAATAGTAGATTCATTAAAAACAACAGAAAAATGGAAGAATCTTGTTGGTAAGAAATACGCATTATATCTTGATAAATCACAACTATTTGAATATTTACAATCTCAAAAGAGTATCGAATGTATTATACACATGGGTGCTTGCTCATCCACTACAGAAAAAGATGCAGACTATTTGGCAAGCAATAACTATCGCTATTCTATCGATCTTGCAAAATTTGCTATAGACAGAAATATTCGCTTCATATATGCCTCAAGTGCCGCTACATATGGAGATGGAAGCAAAGGTTTTTCTGACGATATTAGCAAAATCAGAGAATTGAAGCCTCTTAATATGTACGGATACTCTAAACAAATGATAGATGAATGGGTATTAAATAATAATTTTCTCAACAAAGTAGTAGGTATAAAGTTTTTTAATGTGTTTGGTCCAAATGAATATCATAAAGGAGAAATGAAGAGCGTTATTTTTAAGTCCTATTATCAGATTCTTAAAGAAAAAAGAATACACTTATTCAAGTCGTATAAATCAAATTATTCAGATGGCGAACAAAGAAGGGATTTTATTTATGTAAAAGACTGTGCTGAAGTTATTTATTCTTTGATTAAAGAAAAAAATATCAATGGGATTTTTAATCTTGGTACAGGAAAGAGTAGGTCTTGGAATGATCTTGCCAATGCTGTATTCAAGGCAATGAATATCGAGCCAAATATTGAGTATATAGAAATGCCTGATATCTTAAAAGAAAAATATCAGTACTTCACTGAAGCTAAAATGAAAAGCTTGCAAAACACTGGTATTGACATTGCATTTACAAGTCTTGAAGACTCTGTGAAAGATTATATACAGCAATATTTAATGAAAGATCAAAAGCATATTTAAGTTATCTGAAGTCTTTATATATCACCCTTTGACCAATCTCAACACC